>OMQK01000079.1:0-12036 GCA_900313205.1 uncultured Bacteroidales bacterium
CTTGACTCCGCGCTCAACCTCCAGGTTCTCCCTGCCGCTGAAGTCTACGGCGTTGTGGACCGTGACAACCTTTGAGGGATCTATTCCGTAGCGGGTGATGACGATGTTGCGGGTGAGGTCACTCACGGTCACAACTTTATCGGCCACCTGCATACCCCTTTGCTCAATGGCAAAGACCCTGGTGTCTATGTTATCCACGCTGCCTCGGTCGAAGGACGTAGCGTGAACGTGGATCACAAGGGGTTTTCCGGTGAGTTCCTTGGCGGCGATACCAGCGTAGTAGCACAGCCAGTCGTGGGCGTGGATGACGTCAAACTCATCCTTTTTCTGCATGGCGATTGTGCCGCCCACCATGGCGTAACGTGCAACCTCTTCCATGAGGTTTGCGCCGTACTTGCCGGAGAACTTGAATTTCTGGCCATAGCTTATGGAGAAGTCCTTCACCTGACGGCGTTTTTCTTCTTCCACAAGACGGCCGAATTCCTCGGGGTCTGCGTAGGGCACCATGTTGGAACCAATGTGGATGAACTTGACCTTGTCAAGGAACTGGTCCACGGTTTCAGTGACGGTGTCTACGGCAACGTCCGAGGCGTTTATGATGGTTGTGGCGCTCTGGTCTTCATCTCCGGAGGCCGACGGCATCACGAAGAGGGTTTCTACGCCGTTATGGGCAAGACCCTTTACAATGCCTTCGCAGGCAGTTCCAAGACCGCCGGCGATATGGGGAGGAAACTCCCAACCAAACATTAGTACTCTCATAGTTTATTCCTCCCTGTATTTTTCAATGAGCCAGTTGATATTGAGAAGGGCGGCGGTGGTCATGGCCGATGAAATTGCTCCGTGGGGCTCGTGGGGCGGGTCTCCGTCGTAGAGTTCACTGAAGCAGCCTACACCGTGCTTGAAAAGATCCTCGTAGAAGCCTTCAGTGAGCCATTCCGCTCTCTTTATGAAGTTCTTGCCCATCATGTTGAAGCTGGCGTAGCAGAACTGGGCAAGGAGGAACGGCCATGCGCAGCCGTTCATATAGGCTTCGTCACGCTGGACCTGGTTGCCCTCATACACGCCCTTGTAGCGGACATCGCGGGGACTGAGGGTGCGGATGCCGCGGCGGGTCACAAGCTCTGCGTTCACAATTCTCATAACCTCCGATACTACATCGTCCGATACGCAGATGTGGTCCAGGGATACGGCCCAGAGCTGGTTGGGACGGACCTCAAGGTGCTGGCCGCCGTTATCCACGTAATCGGCCAGAATACCCATATCCGCATTCCAGAACGTGGGCTGGTAGTTCTTCTCAATGAGTTCCTTGATGGGAGCCCACTTCTTGTAGAAACTGCCGTTCTTGCGCTCGTTTTCAAGGGCGAATGCAATGGCGTTATACCACATTGCATTGGTTTCTACCTGGTATCCGGCGCGCTCCGTAACGGCGCGGCCATTGATGTAGGCGTTCATCCAGCTGAGTGCTACGCCGTCCTTCTGGGCCCAGAGGAGGCCGTTGGGCTGCATTGCAACCTCCTGGCGAACGCCGGGAAGGTAACTCTCGATGACAGCCTTCATGACGGGGCCGTATTTCTCCCAGACCGCTTTCTTTGAAGCGCCCCAGGCGATGTACTGCTGGAGGGCAACTGCAAGGTAGAGCGGAGCCTCAACCTGGGTGGTGCGGCGCGTAAAGCGCTCCTGGTTGTCCTCAATTAGGTTGTCCAGGATTTCCTCAAACTCCCTGGCGTCATTGTGGGCGTACAGGGTAAGGCCGGCGATTGAACCCAGGGTTTCACGGAGAAGACCCGTGTACAGCCAGCTGTAACCGGCAACAATCTGCTTGCGGCCGGCACTCTCACGGACAAGGTGGTCCGCGGCCCTTACAAGTTGATCATGATAAGACGTGATGGGGCCGATTTTCTCCACCACCGCGGCAAAGCGGCGCTTGAGGCCGGAGGCGTTCACGTTGTCACCGGCGCTTGCGGAGACTACGATGGAATCTCCCGCCTTTAGGTCTATCTCAAAGACGCCGGGCTGGAGGAGATCCTCACGGCAGTCGAAGCCGCGACGCATCTCGTCTGAATAGGTAATACCCTTGTACCATACAGGATTGTGCCTGTAGGCCGATTGGGCGGAACTTAACTGGATGTTCAGTTCCGGGAAGTCTTCATAGAGGCAGAAAGATGCGCCGTTCTGGACGGGCTTGAAGTCTGTCTTGGCGGCATCATTCTCTCCTGTGAGGCCGTGAACGTTACGGAAAGCCAGGAAAGGCTTGAGCTCCAGTTTCACTTTTGCGGGAGCATTGACCAGTTCATAGTGGATCATGAGCTGATCTGCGTCCGGGCTCAGGACAATCTGCTTGCGGAAAACGATTTCTCCGATCTTGTACGTAACGGTAGGGACCGGATCTGCGTCGAAATCCACAATGTACTTGTGTCCGCGCGGCTCATAGATGTCTCCGTAGCAGTGGATTCCAAGGTTGAAGCGCTTGCCCCTTAGGGTAAGGCTTTCGTCCAAGGAACTGAGGAGGAGATGCCTGAAGCCGCCGAACTTTTCTACCGGTACGGCCAGGAGGCCGTGGTAACGCCTGGTGTTGCAGGTCACGATGGACGTGTTGCAATAGGCGCCGGTTTTGTTGGCCAGGATGATTTCCCTCTTGAGGGAATACTCAAGGTTGACCAGTTCCGACTTGTTGAATTTCAGAAAAGCCATAAATATAACGTTATACTTGCTTCAAAACCATAGCGGTACGGGCCGGCAGGTACACTTTCATAGTGTGGTTGTAGGCCTGGTTGCCGTTGGGACATTTCCCGGGCATTGCAACGTGCTTTTCACCCTTTTTGAGACGGGCAAATCCGCCAAAGATCTGCTCGTCAGAGTCAAGTACGTTCTCATACTCTCCCTCCGGGCAGCTGAAGCCATAATTGGCATAAGAACCCGTTGGCGAGAAATTCAGTGCAAAGATACAGTTTTTCCTACGGAAAATCAAGATTTTCTTCTGCTCATCGGCCACCAGGAGCTCCGGACGCTCATCCAGGATTTTTTCTTCCTTGACAAGGTGGATCATAGCCTGGTCAAAACTGTTGAGCGGGGCATAGCGGAGAAGGTCGTTGTCTACCAGAGACCACTGCCTGCGGGCGTATTTGAATGACCAGCCGTTCCCTTCACGGGGGAAGTCTATCCATTCAGGATGGCCGAATTCGTTGCCCATGAAGTTCAGGTAGGCGTCTCCGGCAGTGGAGGCGGTTACAAGGCGAATCATCTTGTGAAGGGCTATTCCCCTGTCTACTATGTCATTCTGGGAGGCCTTGTTCATGGCAAAGTACATCTCCTTGTCCATGAGGCGGAAGATGATGGTCTTGTCCCCTACCAGGGCTTGGTCGTGGCACTCAGCATAGGAAACGGTCTTTTCATCGGCCCTCTTGTTGGTGAGTTCCCACCAGATTTCTCCCATGGACCACTGCTCGTCGGAGCGCTCCTTGATCCACTTGATCCAGTGGTCTGCGATGCCCATGCTCATGCGGAAGTCGAAGCCTACGCCGAAGGCCTGGAACGGGGCTGCGAGGCCGGCCATTCCGGACATGTCTTCCGCGATTGTAAAGCCGTTGGGGTTCATTTCCTTAACAAGGCGGGTGGCAAGGGAGAGGTAGATAACGGCGTCTTCGTCCACGCCGCCGTCGAAGTAGAGGCTGTAGTTGCCGAAGTCCTTTCCAAGGCCGTGGTCCCAATACAGCATGGAGGTAACTCCGTCAAAGCGGAATCCGTCTATGTGGTACTCCTCCATCCAGTATTTTACGTTGGAAAGGAGGAAGTAGCGGGTGCAGTCCTTGCCGTAGTCGAAGCAGCGGGAGCCCCAGGCGGGATGCCTTCCGGCGGGGCCGTTGTGGAAGTAAAGGTCTTCCCTGCCGTCAAACTCACTGAGGCCTTCAAGGGTGTTTTCAACGCTGTGGCTGTGGACTATGTCCATGATGACGGCTATGCCCTTTCCGTGGGCGTCATCTACCAGGGCCTTGAATTCTTCAGGGGTGCCAAAGCGGGAACTCAGGGCAAAGAAATTTGACACCTGATAGCCGAAGGAGCCGTAATACGGGTGCTCCTGAAGGGCCATTATCTGGATAGTGTCGTAGCCCAGTTTCTTCACGCGGGGAAGGACGTCCTTACGGAATTCCTCAAAGGTTCCCACCTTCTCCTTTTCAGTTGCCATGCCGATATGGCACTCATAAATGAGTGGATGAGGACGCTTTCCGGCGTGGCCGTGCTTCCACTGGTATGGCTTTTCCGGATTCCAGACCTCTGCGCTGAAAACCTTGGTCACAGGGTCCTGGATTACGCGGGTGACATACGAAGGGAGGCGTTCTCCGCCGCCGCCGGGCCACTCTATGTAGAGCTTGTAAAGCTGGCCGTGCTTAAGGAACATCTCGGGGAGCTGGAGTTCCCAGTTTCCCTGGCCAAGAGGCTTCAGGGCAGATTTTGTTGGCGTTGGGAGCGTACTCACGGAATACCCAGCTGCCGTCCTTGCAGCGGTGAAGGCCATAATAGATGTGGTTATTTACCGCATCCTTCAGTTTTCCGTCCCCGGCAATGTGCTTAAGGGTTTGCCAGATGTGCTCATGCCTTGCATCTATTGCATCTTTGAAGGGCATGAGCCAGGGGTCTGTCTCGTAAATCTTTTTCATATGTGGTTAGTTATCCTTATCCAATGAATCTATCTTCTCCTTCACGGTACGGAGGTAATCCCGGCAGCCTTTGAGCAGCTCCTTGGAGCGTGCCACAAGGGCGTCTATATCGTCCAGTTTTGTTTCCGGATTCTCCACCTTCTTTGCAATCTCCTCAAGTTCCGCTATTGCCTTTGCATAATCAAATTTCTTGTCCATATCTTTTCCTCCGTCATTCCCGGCTTGACCGGGAATCTCAAGCTATATTGGTTTTAGTGTTATCTATTTTGTCAGAGTATATTTCATCCACCTTGGCGGTGAGGGAGCCATCGTTGAAACGAACGCCTATGCGGTCCCCAACGGCCACACGGTCTACGGTTTTAAGGATCTTGTTATCCTTGCCGGTAACAAGGACATACCCAAGGCCAAGGATCTTGCGGGGGTCTGATCCAGTGATGACGGCTTCCTTCAGGGCCACGCGGGAAACTTCCGAGCCAATACGGGCTTGGGCAGCAAACTGGATGCGGTGAACGGCAGTGTCCTTTAGGCGCGCAACTTCCGAATACTTCTGGGTAAGGCCTTTTGTAATGCGGCCGATACTCCTCTGGAGCTGCACTTCCAGTGCCGCCACCCTGCCCCTTATGGCACGGTGAATGGCGGAATCCAGGCTCTCCAGCCGTAATTCCTGGGCGCCGGCAAGGCGCATTGCGGCAGATGTTATGCGGCGTGCCAACCGGCCTGTGATATCATCCTGTGCAGCAAGGGCGTCAAGGAAAAGATCGGCCAGGGCAGTGGGCGTTTTCACGCTCTCATGGGCCACCATATCGGCAATATGTACGTCTTTGTCATGTCCGATAGCGGTGACAACCGGCACCGGGCACGTGGCGATGGCTATGGCAAGGTTGAAATCATCGAAGCACATGAGGTCTGTCTCAGAACCGCCGCCTCTTAAGATGAGGATGGCGTCGTAATCCTTTTCCTGAGCCTTTGTGAGGGCATCTGCTATGGAATCCGGAGCCTGCTCCCCCTGCATTGTGGCCTCATAGAGATCCAGGGTAAAGGCATAACCATCAGGATTGTTAAGCAGGTGATTGCGGAAGTCCTGGTAGCCTGCTGCAGTTTTGGAGGTGATAACGGCAAGCCTTTGAGGGATATCCGGGATGGCCAGTTCCTTCTGCATATCCATATAGCCGTCCTTTGTTAGGCGCTCTATGGCCTTTTTGCGCTCCAGGGCCTGCTCTCCAAGGGTGAATGCTGCGTCAATGTCTTCAATGTATAGGGAAATGCCGTATAGCTCACTGAAACTCACCTGCACTTTTACAAGGACTGTTATGCCGGCCTGGAGTTTCTGGCCTGTGGCTTCTTCAAAATACCTGACTATCTGGGTGTAATGCCATTTCCAGATCATTGCGCGGGATTCCGCCACGGGCTTCCCTGCCCTTGACTGGGTGAGGGTAAGGTAACAGTGACCGTTTGCCCTGGGGCTCCAGGAAGAGATTTCCGCCTTAACCCAATACCTCCCCGGAAAGGCATCCTGAATCCCTTCCTTAATCCTGGTCTGAAGTTCCAGGAGGTCAATATATTCCCTCTCTCCCATTCCCTACAAAGATAACAAATTATTCCCTCATTCGGAATACTCCCGGCACAATAATTTAATGCCGATGCGGTGCGAGCTAATTATCTTAGTATCAACAATTTACAGAGTTGTTTGGGAATACCGGTTTTCCCAAATAACTCTGTAATTAATTGTGAGGCAGCATTTTAGGTTCCACCAAATTCAACTACGCCAAACCCGGACGGCAGGGTTTTCCTATGGATTCACGGTAAAAGTAGTAGAGCTCTTCAGTGGCAAGGGCCATCTTGGTGACGGCAAAATCGCAGTCGTAGGGGTAGGTGTACCAGGTGTCCTGGAGGGTATTGAGGTCCACGCAGTCACCCCACTTGCCAAGATACTCATATTCAATGTGGCAGGAATAGAGTGAGGGCACCGGCAGCACCATCTCAAAGGGATCACCGTCAAAATCCGTTCCCCATACCCGGAAGCCGTTTCCGTCGTGAACCATCTTGCCATCACCTAACTTGATGAATTTAAGGGCATTTGGCAGCGAATACACGTGGACGGGGAGTTCTCCGGTGGAGTATCGGCCTTCACGGACTTCCTTACGGACATTGGCCCTCTCCCACTCATACCAGTCAGGGATGTGGGAGAACTCTGTTTCCCCTTCAAGTGCACGCAGTTCCCCAAGTTCCGTCATCTCCCATTCCTTGCCGCAGTGATCACACCAGATGTGAGTCCCGCCGGCTTTCATCCTGTACTCCGTTCCGCAGTGTGGGCACTGGTAAAGGACCTTCTGGAGGCCTTCCGCGCGCTTTTCATAGGGAGTGCGGATACCGCGTTCCTTCTGCCAGGCAAAGTCATCATACTTGAACGCCTCAACTATCTTGTCGTTGATTTCATCCACGGAGAGTGATTCCAGCTGCTCCGGGGTGAAAATGAGGGAGAAATCGGCCTCAGTGGGCTTTACGCGGCGGTCGTGAAGGTTCCAGAAGGGGGAATTCACGTGATGGCCGTGGCAGATGAGGGTTGCTACAGGCACCTTCATCAGTTTGCACAGTTTGCCAAGGGATGTGGGGAGCACCGCGGTTGTGCCGCAAAGGGAGTAGCGGGCTTCCGGATAAATAACTGCTATATCCTTGTTGTCCAGGACTTTGCGTATCTGACGAACCAGCACAGTGTCACTGGTGAACTTGCGGGTGCAGATACATCCCACGCTCCTCAGGAGCCATTCACGGCCGATGAACCCGTCAATTGCCACCACATAATTTGCCTTGTTGGGGTAGATGATCTGGGTTGCAACCTTGAAGTCCATGAAGGCGTTGTGATTGCAAAGGAGGATGTACGGAGGCTTCAGATTCTCCGTTCCGGGATGCCGGTTGATAATGGGTTTGTGAACAACCATATCCGGCCAGCTCAGGAGTTTTGTGAGAGGCTTCAGATACCATCTGGTGCGGATAGGGTCACGCACCATATCAAAGCGGGGTATAGGTTTTTTCATTTCAGGTCAGGTTTCGCTCTGCAATATAGTGAATTTTGGCTATATTTGCTAAAAATCTGATTACTTATGTTTGATGCAAAGAAAGTTAAAGACGCTTGTGTCCAATGGATTAGGGACTGGTTTGAGGAAAACGGCCCCGGATGTAACGCCGTCCTGGGTATCTCCGGAGGCAAGGACAGCAGCGTCTGCGCCGCTCTGTGCGTGGAGGCCCTTGGAAAAGAACGTGTGATTGGCGTAACAATGCCCAACGGCGTCCAGCCGGACATTGCCGATTCCATAAAACTCATCAATCACCTTGGAATTAAGCGCTACGACATCAATATCGGCGCCGCCTTCGATGCCCTGATGAGTGAAGTGGAGGCAAAACTTGGGGAATCGGCCTCAAGCCAGACACGCATCAATATGGCTCCGCGCCTAAGGATGACGGCAGTGTATGCCGTTTCACAGTCCAATAACGGCCGCGTTGTGAACACCTGCAACCTCTCAGAGGACTGGGTGGGCTACAGCACCCGCTGGGGAGACGCCGCCGGGGACTTTTCTCCCCTTGGCGGGCTCACCGTACAGGAGGTGGTTGAAGTAGGAAAAGTGCTTGGACTTCCCATAGATCTTGTCGTGAAAACGCCATCGGACGGCCTCTGCGGCAAAACCGATGAAGACAATCTGGGCTTCACCTATGCGGTTCTGGATAAGTACATCCGCACTGGAGTGTGCGAGGACCCCGCCACCAAGGCTCTCATTGACCGCAAACATGTGATGAACCTGTTCAAACTCAAGCCCATCCCGCATTTTGAGCCGGAGCTTTAGCATCGGGTGTGGAGCTAAGTTGTTGAATATTTGCACAAAACGCAAAATAGGGTGCCGGTTTTTCGGCACCCTATTTTGCATAAATCACTGTATTTCAAGCAGTTACCCCCACGGTGTTATTTTGCCCTGGTGTAAACCTGTATGGGACAGCCCTCGAAGTCGAAGTGCTCGCGGAGTTTGTTCTCCAGGAAGCGCTTGTAGGGGTCTTTCACCCACTGCGGAAGGTTGCAGAAGAAGGCAAACTGCGGGGTGCGGGTGGGTAGCTGCGTGACGTACTTGATCTTGATATACTTACCCTTCCATGCCGGCGGCGGATAGTTCTCTATTTCCGGCAGCATGGCATCGTTAAGGGCCGATGTAGGGATCTTGCGGGTCATATTATCGGCCACATGTGCAGCGGCGTCAAGCACATCCAGGATGCGCTGCTTGTTAAGGACGGAAGTGAAGATGATGGGGATGTCGTTGAAGGGAGCCAGGCGGGCCTTGAGGTTCTCCGTGTACTCCTTCATGGTGTTCACACCTTTCTCAAAGAGGTCCCATTTGTTCACAACTATCACGCAGCCCTTTCGGTTTTTCTGGATCACATTGAAGATGTTCATATCCTGGGCCTCCATACCAAGGTTGGCGTCTATCATAAGGATACAGACATCCGAATGTTCAATTGTGCGCATGGCCCTCATGACGGAGTAGAATTCAAGGTCTTCCGTCACCTTTCCCCTCTTTCGCATGCCGGCGGTGTCCACAATCATGAATTCGTGGCCGAACTTATTGTAATAGGTGGAGATGGAATCACGCGTGGTGCCGGCAACGGGCGTCACAATGTTGCGTTCCTCTCCCAGGAGGGCATTGGTAAGGGAGCTCTTTCCCACGTTGGGGCGGCCCACAATGGCGATGTGGGGGATGTCGGCGTGGTCATCGGCCTCACCTTCATCCTCCGGAAGGACGCGAAGGACCTCGTCCAGAAGGTCTCCGGTGCCGGAGCCGTTTGCGGCCGATATGCTCCACACTTCCCCCAGCCCCAGGCCGTAGAAATCGTAGGCGTCGTACATCTTCTCACCCGTATCCACCTTATTCACGCAGAGGATGACGGGCTTTTTGGAACGGCGGAGGATATCGGCAATCTCGGAGTCATAATCCGTGATGCCCGTTGCGGCCTCGCACATAAAGAGGATTGCATCGGCCTCCTCTATGGCTATTGCCACCTGGCGGCGGATGGCGTCTTCAAAGACGTCATCGGAGTTACTTGTGTAACCGCCGGTATCCACCACTGAGAACTCACGGCCGCACCATTCGCACTTGCCGTAATGACGGTCACGGGTTACGCCCGCTGTCTCGTCCACAATGGCCTGGCGCATTCCCACCAGACGGTTGAAAAGGGTACTTTTTCCTACGTTCGGTCTCCCGACTATCGCTACTAATGCCATAA
The DNA here is from genome assembly GCA_900313205.1 of uncultured Bacteroidales bacterium. Taxonomy (GTDB): domain Bacteria; phylum Bacteroidota; class Bacteroidia; order Bacteroidales; family UBA932; genus Cryptobacteroides. Next base: position 9,921 of record OMQK01000079.1, read on the forward strand.
TGTATTACTTTTTTTCTAGTTCGTAGAGCGCGCAGCTGCGGCACGCATCAGTGAATTCTCCGTTACAGTGTTCCGGCTTTCCTCCCCTTTTCTGAGCGGCCAGCATCTCCAGTTCCTCCTGCTTTGCGCACTTGATTCCGCGCTTTTGCATTTCCGGATTGGTGGAGATTTCCCCGTTTGGGAACGGCCGCTTGAAGAAAAAGATATTCACCCCCAGCAGAATCACTGCCAGGCCAACGAAAATGAGGGCTGCCAGAAATGTTTTCACGGCTACAGCGGGAATTCAGAAGATATGGGCTGGTAATTGTACACGCGGAGTATCATCCTGGCAAAGGTATCGGCCAGGGAAACTACGCGGAACTTACCCTGGAGGTGCTCCTGGGCCGGATCCAGCGGAATGGTATCCGTCACGTAGACCTCCGTGAGGGCGCTCTTGTCTATCCTTTCATATGCCGGGCCGGAAAGCACTGCGTGAGTTGCGAAGGCGCGGACGCTGTTGGCGCCCCTCTTGAGCAGCTCATTGGCGGCTTCCGTGAGGGTGCCGGCGGTGTCAATAATATCGTCAATAATCACTATGTCCCTGCCCTCAACCTCACCGATGGGCTGGATGCGTTCAATCACGTTTGCCTTTGCGCGGGTCTTGTGGCATATCACAACCGGGGTGTGGAGGTACTTGGCATAGGAGTGGACCCTCTTTGCGCCGCCCATATCCGGGGCTGCCAGGGTGAGGGTGTCCTTGTACTTTCTCTGGAGTTTCTTGAGGATGTCCAGGAAGTCATAGCTGGCGTAGAGGTGATTCACGGGGAGGTCAAAGAAGCCCTGGATCTGGTCTGCGTGTAGGTCGCAGGTCATAACTGCATCGGCCCCGGCAACCTTGAGCATATTGGCAACAAGCTTTGCGCCGATTGACGTACGGGGCTTGTCCTTGCGGTCCTGGCGTGCCCAGCCGTAGTAAGGGATGACGGCAATGACTCTGTCGGCCGATGCCCTCTTGGCGGCGTCAATGGAAAGCAGGAGCTCCATGAGGTTGTCCGTGGAGGGGAAAGTGGACTGGATAATGAAACAAGTGGCTCCACGGACGCTCTCCTGGAAGTAGGGCTGGAATTCTCCGTCGCTGAAACGGGCGATTTCCAGGGGGCCCAGGACAATCTCAGGGTCTTCGGGAGACTTCATACGGTTCATTGCATCAACTACCTTTTCCGCAAAATAGCGGGAAGCATCACAGGTAAACAGCGCCAGACGGTGCTCATGAAGATTGCTTATCATAGTGTTTGAAGAATTGATCCGATGTAATCAAGTATTTCCTCCTTGCCCGTCTTTTTGGCCGATGAGCTCACAAAACAGGGCGGAAGTTCCTCCCACTCTTCAAGTAAACGCCCCTTGTCCTTGAGGATTTGCGCATTGAGAGCCTCCTGGCCAAGTTTATCGGCCTTTGTGAAAATGATGCCGAAGGGAATTCCCTTCTCACCAAGTTCACGGATGAAGCGGAGGTCCACCTCCTGGAGATCGTGCCTTGAGTCCAGAAGGACCATAAGCATGACAAGCTCCTCAGAGTTGTTGATGTAGTCCCAGATTATATGTCTGAGTTTTGCCCTTTCCCTGTCCGGCAGCTTTGCATACCCGTAACCGGGGAGGTCTACCAGATACCAGGAATCGTTTATTATGAAGTGGTTTACAAGCTGTGTTTTGCCGGGAGTCTGGGAGGTCTTTGCAAGCTTCCCGTTATCCGTAAGCATATTGATGAGGGAACTCTTCCCTACATTGGAGCGGCCGATGAAGGCAAATTCAGGCGCCTTGCGGGCAGGTTTTCCGCCTACCCTGGTGCTTGATCCTGCAAATTCTGCCTTTGTGATTTTCATGCCCCCGGACATTAACACACAAAGATAAGGATTTTTTGTAACTTTGCCTCATGGAGCAAGATGAAAAATTCATGAAAGAGGCGCTGCGGGAAGCGCATGCCGCCCTTGAGGAGGGAGAAATCCCAATCGGGGCCATTGTGGTATGGAAAGGCCGGATTATCGGCCGGGGCCACAACCAGACGGAAAGGCTCCGTGACACCACCGCCCACGCAGAGATGATAGCAATCACCGCCGCCACTGAGGCCCTTGGAGGTAAG
>OMQK01000079.1:12054-15768 GCA_900313205.1 uncultured Bacteroidales bacterium
AGAGCCCTGCCCCATGTGTGCGGGCGCCCTTGCCTGGGCCCAGACCGGAACCGTTGTGTACGGCGCTCCGGATCCACGCCGCGGCTTCTCCATGTTCCAGCCCTCCCTGCTCCATCCCAAGACCGTCATCCGCGGCGGCGTGCTGCAGGAGGAATGCTCCAATCTTATGGTTGAGTTTTTTAAGAGTAAAAGAATATGAAAGGCATACACATTTTTCTGGCCGATGGCTTTGAGGACATGGAAGCCCTTGCAACAAGGGACGTGCTTCTGAGGGGAGGAATCCCCGTTGTAACCGTTTCCATCACAGATGAGTATCTTGTGGAAAGTTCTCACGGACTGCAGGTTACGGCCGATACTTCCTGGGGGGACCTTGAAGTGATGGAACCCGGGACCGATGCCTCCGACGTAATGATCTTCCCCGGAGGAATGCCAGGATCCAGGAACCTCGCGCAGCACGCAGAGCTTATGGAGATTCTCCAGGACCACTGGGCCCGCGGAGGCGCCGTTGCGGCAATCTGCGCTGCTCCCGGGCTGGTTGTATCACAGCTTCCCGGGCTTTCCGGCCGCAAGTTCACCTGCTTCGACGGCTTTGAGGATGCTCCCATTGCCGCCGGAGCCGTCTACACCCCGGAAGGCACTGTGACGGACGGCAATCTCATCACCGGCCGCGGCGCAGGCTGGGCCGTGGAGTTCGGCCTTGCAATCCTTAGCTATCTGAAGGGCCCCGAGGCCGCCGCCAAGGTGAAGGCCGGCCTTATGCTCTAATCACCCCCTTACGGTAATGCCGATGCGGTGGGGCTTAGTTCGCTGATTATCAATGATTTATACAATCATTTGGGATTACCGGTAATCCCAAATTATCCTATAAGTTACTGATTAGCAGTGTTTTAACCTCCACCCATTACCGGATCACCAGACGGTGAATACGGCGGGGAACGGAGACAAGAATCTCATAGGGAATGGTTCCCAAGATATCGGCCAGTTCTTCAACGTGAGGGTCTTCCCCAAACACGGTGACAGTGTCTCCTGGGGCGGCTGGGATGCCGGTAACATCCAGCATACACATATCCATACAGATATTGCCGATAGTAGGCGCCCTGTGACCGTTCACGGAGAACGATGCGGCGCCGCGGCCAAGATGGCGGTCAATTCCATCGGCATAACCAACCGGGATGGTTGCGATTACGGTGCCTTCCTTGGCGTGACCCCACCTGCCATATCCAACCGTATCTTCCGGCCCTAACTGCTTAATCTGCAGAATCTTGCATTTAAGGGACGCCACGGGGTCCAGGCGCTTTCCGGGGAGGGCGCTGATTCCATATATGCCGATTCCAAGGCGCACCATATCAAACTGATACTGAGGGAAACGCTCTATGCCGGCGCTGTTGAGGATGTGACGCATGGGCATATAGCCTATTCCGGCGGCAATGGCCTCTGTGTTTTTCTGGAAAAGTTCTATCTGGCCAAGGGTAAAGCCGTCCTGCTCAGGGTCCTCTGCCACACAGAGGTGGGAGAACAGGCCCTTGACCTTGATCTCAGGGGTAACTTTCAGGTATTCAATCAGTTCCGGAAGTTCATCCGACATGAAGCCCAGACGGTGCATTCCGGTATCCAGTTTAATGTGAACGGGGTAATCCTTAAGGCCTTTGTCACGTAGAACCTCAACTAGTTTCTTTAAGGAATAGAGGTTGGGGATGGAAGGCTCCATTCTGGTTTCTATGATTTCCGGGAAGAAATCCGTACCGGCAGTGAGAACCAGAATAGGGAGAGAAATACCGTTGCGGCGGAGTTCCAGGCCCTCTACGGGGTATGCCACGGCAAGGTAATCGGCCCCGGCACGCTGCATCATTGCGGCAAACTCCACGGCTCCGTGACCATACGCGTTGGCCTTGACCAGAACAAGGAGTTTGGTCTCAGGCTTAAGGAGGGAGCGGAAATAACGGTAGTTGCCCACCGTGGCATTCAGATTAAGCTCCAAACGGGAAAAATCATCCTCAATTACGCGCATATAGTCCGTTTTGCAGTGCAAAAATAACATTTCCGCGTGACATTTCGGCATAAAAATGTAAATTTGTGCCAACGGATAAAAAAAGAACGCTATGTCTACAATGCTCATCTGGATAATAATGATTGCCGTGATGGTGGCAAGTATGATCATACAGGCCATGCTCAAGCGCCGTTTTGACAAATACTCCGAGGTCCCGCTCTCCATGACCGGAGCGGAGGTCGCCTCCCGTATGTTGGCGGCCCACGGCATCCGTGACGTCTCAATAGTGTCTGTGGACGGAAAACTCACGGACCACTATGACCCCACCACCCGCACGGTAAACCTCAGCCAGGATGTCTATTACGGCAGGTCAGTCGCTGCAGCCGCGGTGGCAACCCACGAGTGCGGCCACGTTGTCCAGCACGCAACTGGATACGCCTGGCTCAGGATGCGTTCCGCCCTGGTCCCTGTGGTGTCATTTTCAAATAGTATAGTGTCCTGGGTACTTCTGGGAGGGGTTCTCCTTATCAATATCTTCCCGCAGCTGCTGTGGTTTGGTATCGGCCTTTTTGCCCTTACAACCCTGTTCAGTTTTATCACCCTCCCGGTAGAGATCAATGCCAGCGCACGTGCCGTGAAGTGGCTGGATAGTGCCGGCATTGTAACTTATGAGACCAAGCCCATGGCGGCCGATGCCCTCAAATGGGCAGCCTACACCTACGTGATTGCAGCTCTGGGTTCTCTGGCTACGCTGCTCTACTACATTTCCATGGCAAACAGAAGGAATTGAGTGGAGGTTAAAACGCTGTTAGTCAACCACTTATAGGGTTGTTTGGGATTACCGATAATCCTAAATGATTGCGTAAACCATTGATAATCAGGAAACTAAGCTCCACCGCATCGGCATTACAATAGTGAGAAAAACAAGTCCCTCCCCCGAGGGGAGGGGTTTCGGGAGGGGGTAACGTGAGGCCCCTTTGACCCTTTTGAAAAAAGGGGCAAGCTATTCAAGCTTGTCCCCCTTTTCATTGAACAATTCATTTTGCAGGACAGAGAACTCTGTCACTTCCTGTAGTTCCAGCTTCACCTTGTAGCGCTTGCGCCATCTGGTGAGGAAGGAATTGAACAGTCCCCTCTTCAGGTATGCTCCCAGTATGGGGCTTGTTTTGAGAGTGAGGGACCGGACACCTTTTTCTATGACGTAGAAGGCAATCTTTCTTTCGATTTCCTCATCAATCACCACACTGGAGTGGATCTTTCCGGTGCCGTGGCACACGGGACACTGCTCTGCGGTGTTGATTTCCGTCACGGGCCTTATCCGTTGCCGGGTTATCTGCATAAGCCCGAACTTTGTGAGCGGAAGCACGTTGTGCTTGGCCCTGTCATTTTCCATAAGCTCCTGCATATACTTGTGGAGGGCATTCTTGTGGTCATTGGATTCCATGTCTATGAAGTCCACAATCACTATTCCTCCCATATCCCGGAGCCTGAGCTGGCGCGCTATCTCTTCTGCGGCTATCTTGTTTACCTCGAAGGAGTTCTCCTCCTGGTCCGAGGTTTTGGTCCTGATGCCGCTGTTGACGTCAATGACGTTCAGCGCTTCCGTGGTTTCGATCACCAGATATGCGCCCTGCCTCATGGGAACCACCTTTCCGAAGGAGCCCTTTATCTGCCTTGTGACCTCAAAGTGGTCGAAGATGGGCTGCTTGCCTTCATAGAGGTGGACT
>OMQK01000149.1 GCA_900313205.1 uncultured Bacteroidales bacterium
GAAGGAGTGCAGCGACGAGCGGTTGGCTTTCTTGTAGGAAGCCTTGAAGAGGAAGGGAATCTCCAATTCGGAACATATTGCCTTGATTTCACGTGCGATGCGCAGGGTTATCTCCTCCCCTTCCACCACACAAGGGCCGGCAATGAGGAAGAAGTTGCCGTTGCCGGCAGCCAGTATCTTGCGAATATCTTTTGTCATCTTGATAGATTTGAGGTGCAAAAATACGTTTTTTTTGCTATTAGTCATTAGCGATTAGCAGTTAGAATGGGAGACGCTATGCCTCACTCCACGATTGCCAGTCCCCCCATCGCCGTTTCCTTATACAAACTTGGCAGGTCTTTGCCTGTCAGGTTCATCGTTTTCACCACCTTGTCGAAGCTGATGAGGTGCTTGCCGTCGGACATCATAGCGAAGAGGTTGGCGTCCAAGGCGCGGAGGGCGGCGAAAGCGTTGCGCTCGATGCAGGGGATCTGCACGAGGCCGCAGATGGGGTCGCAGGTGAGACCGAGGTGGTGCTCCAGTCCCATCTCGGCGGCGTATTCAATCTGTTGTGGCGAGCCGCCGAAGAGCTGGTTGGCGGCGGCAGCGGCCATAGCGCACGCGGAGCCGATTTCGCCCTGACAGCCCACTTCCGCTCCGGACAGTGAGGCGTTGGTGCGGATGATGTTGCCGAAGAGTCCGGCCGTGGCCATCGCCTTCAGGATGAACTTATCGCTGTAGTCGTGGTTGTGTTTGAGGTGGTAGAGCACCGCCGGCAGCACGCCCGACGAGCCGCAAGTGGGCGCAGTGACGATCTTGCCGCCCGAGGCGTTCTCCTCCGCCGTGGCCAGGGCGTAGGCCGACACGAGACAGCGGCCTTGCAGCGATGCCTTGTAGCTGCGCGCCTTCACGTAATACTGTGTGGCTTTCCGCTTGACGTATAGCCCACCTGGCAGCACCCCGTCGTTCTGCAGCCCTTTCTCGATGGTTGACTGCATCACCTTCCAACGCTCCTCCAAGAAGTCCCAAAGGTCGGCATCCTCGTGTTTTTCCACGTATTCCCAGAAGTTCATACCGTACTTCTCCACCAATTTCACGATTTCCGACATACTGTTCTCCTCATAGCGCTCTTCGTGGTCCATCACGGAGTGCTCGTCCGCGATCTCGCCGCCGCCGATGCTGTAGATCTTCCACTGGTCGGTCACCTCCTCGCCCTTGAGCGATTCGAAGAGCATAGCGTTGGTGTGGAACTCGTGTTGGATCTCGGGTTTCCAGACGATTTCGGTTGGCTTCGGCGAAAGGGCGTCGATGATGGTCTTGTCGGTGAAGTGGCCCTTGCCGGTGGCCGCCAGACTGCCGTAGAGGGTCACGCGGTAGCCGCTTGCGTCGGGGGTTCTCTCTTTGAAGATTTCAGCCGCGCGATGCGGTCCCATAGTGTGGCTGCTGGAAGGTCCGTAGCCTATTTTGAAAATTTTCTTGATGGATTCCATCTTGTTAGTTTAGGGTTTAGGGTTTAAGGGTTTAGAGTTTAGAGGGTAGGGAAATTCGGGAAGGGTGTCTTTGAAATTCCCTTTTCGGATTTTTTCGGGGAGGTAATAGCCGATGTGTCGGAGTTTGAAGCTGTCGTTTCGCAAACAATAATACCAAATCAAAGGATCATAATAGAATTCTCCGTCACATTTTTTATATTCGGGAAAGGATTCGGGGTTAACGAATTCCAACGAGGATTCATTTCTACTTAGCATAAAGCTGTCTAATACCAGATTGGTCAATTTTCCGTCTATGATGGAATAAAATTCGGACACTTTTGTGTCAAAAAACTCCAAATAGTCATTGGATGATGCCGCGTCATAACAAGGAAGCGGAAACACCATAAGCCAATGGAGCGAGTCGGTTGGATTATCTTCGGGGAACACTTGAAGGGAAACAATCTTGACATTGTTGTCTGGCGAAACCGAATCCCAGTAAAGCAGGGTCTCCCGCACAATCCGGTGTATTTCCGATGCGGAGGCGACGGAAGCGGTGTCCTTGCCATCCATATCATTTGCCGTGTCCGTTGGATTGTTGACACAAGATATTGAAATACAGCACAATATAGCAACGATGAGTTTCCTCATAGTGGGGTTGATTTGATAGTGCAAAGTTACGAAAATAATAGAAACTACTTCATTCCGACTTTATTAAATATAGTTAACCTTATAGTATTATGTTAAAACAACGCGATAGCTTGTTGTCGTTATAGAGACGTGCTGCCATACATTCTTTACAATAGAGGCTTCCCCTTGACCAGTGTGTCAGAAAAAAACTATCTTTGCAAACTTAAAATTTTAATAACATCTTATTAACACTTTAAAATAAAATCTTGTATGAAAATGAAACGAGTGAAAAAAGGAGCTGACGCTTCCAACGTCACAACAGGAGCCGACGCTTCCAGCGTCACAACAGGAGCCGACGCTTCCAGCGTCACAACAGGAGCCGACGCTTCCAGCGTCATAATAAACAATTCTGCGACGCTTGAAAGCGTCGCCTCCTATGCGGAAAATAGCCAACTACTGTTTATGGAGAAAGACAAGTTCATCAGTATCAAAGGTTCCAAACTGCCCCATTGGCATCAGACAGATAAAGTGCAGTTTGTTACTTTTCGTCTTGCAGATTCACTACCCCAGGCAAAACTTTCAGAACTTTTGACTTTCAAGAAACAATGGCTGACGGAGCATCCAGAGCCGTGGGACAATAAGACGCGAGAGGAGTATAACCATAAAATTCGCGTAAAAGTGGACCGGTGGCTTGATCAAGGTTACGGTGAATGCATTTTGGAACGGGGAGAAATCAGGGAAATCGTTGAGAATGCACTGCTTTTTCATAACGGAAAACGTTATCGCCTTCACCATTTCGTTATTATGCCCAATCACGTACATCTGTTACTTTCCCCTATTGGTGACGATGAGGTGGTTAAATCCATTGGTAGTGTCAAACAGTTTTCCGCTAATGCCATTAACAAACGTTTAGGGCGCAGAGGGAATGTTTGGCAGCGCAATGTGTTCGACCGTCTTGTTCGTGATATGCAAAGTTATGAGGCGTGCGTCAACTACATCAATCATAATCCCTGCAATTTGAGGCCTGATCAGTACACCCTAGGAGCAGACGCTTCCAGCGTCAAATAACGTGCGACGCTTGGAAGCGTCGGCCCCTACTTCCAAAACTCCACCCAAATTCTCTCCTTCTCGTTGAACCCGTCCATCTCTCCCTTGTACTTCGGGTTGCGGATGTACCATTTCGTGGACTCGAAGAACTTTTTCAACTCTTTGTTTTTAAAAGCGTAACCCCGGTAGGCAAAGGGCAGATTCTTGAGGATGCGGCGTTGCTCGGAAGTGAATTGCGGGGACTCTTCGAAGAAGCCCGATATAAAGGCGGTATCAAGGGAGTTATACTGGTTTTTAATCCCATTGATGAGGTTCTCTTCATCGGAGGTCTTCTGCTCACTATTCCAGTCCCTCCACATACTGACTATCAGGTGGTCCTTCACCAAAAACAATTCCCCGTCGGGATGAAAGTTCTGTTTGTGGAAACTGATTCCGCCCTGTTGGATATGGAAAATCACCCCGCTCGTCACGGTATCCCAGCCCGTCCATTCGCAATTCATAGCCATACCGATCCCGTTGATGGTCCAGTCGGTGGATTTTTCGAAAAAAGTCTGTTTGATGCGGAACGACTCTCTGTCGCCCATATTGATGTTCAGTGTGAAGTCGTCGATCTGGTGGTTGGCCCAGCGGTTGGCGGCAGTCAGCACGTATGGGAAATCATACTCCTCACCCACAGAAAAGGAGAGGTCATACTCGTAGGTATGCTGGATGATGTTCAGTCCCGGGCGGAACTTGGCCTTGAAGTGATAGACATAATCTATGGGCATGCCGCCGGGATAATTCCAGGCAATGAGCGTGTCTTCGATTTGTTTTTTAGTCCAGTCCTGGAATTGTCCGTTGGAATAATACTTCGAAGGAACATAATTTCCATTGTCGTCATAGCGACCGCGTTCCACATGGGCGATTTCAAAAGATAATGATTGGCCGTTCACAACGACCTTGAAATTTCTGATATGCGGATGCTTTGGAAAAAAGTCCATAGGATCAGGGCCGTTGTACGGCGACTCCGCCTCAAACCCGACCAGCAGTTCCTTCTCGCCCACGGGGTTGAAGAACTCGTAATAGACGGTGACTTCCAGGTGGTCGCCCACGCGGTTGATGGTCAGCACCTCCTTCTTCACGCTGATGTCGGTCTCCGTGATGGGGATCAACTGGTTGCCGGAAGCGTAGAAGACGCCGTCGTTGGCAAAAGTGAAAAGGGCTGAAAAGCAGCAGAATAATAATATCAAGAATCTTTTCATCGCAAATAAATGTTTGTTGTTCCGTTACTGTTTTCTCCATTCTCCTTCCACAAAATAGTAGTTTCCTGGCGGAAGTTGCACGGAAGGGAG
>OMQK01000112.1 GCA_900313205.1 uncultured Bacteroidales bacterium
GCCTGGACGGTGGATTTCTTCGGCCTCCAGAAAGGGGACCGTTTCCGTATCCTCTACAGCGAGAAGATGTGTGAAGGGGAATCTATCGGCATAGAAAAAGTGAGTTACGCGGAGTTTCACCGCGGGGAAACCTGCCTTCCGGCTGTGTATTTTGACCAGGGAGACGGCGGAAACACGTATTGGAATGAAAAGGGAGAGAGCATGCGGAAAGCCTTCCTGAAGGCTCCTCTAAAGTTCACCCGCATATCCTCCGGCTATTCCCTTCACAGGCTCCATCCCGTTCACGGAACGGTGAGGGCTCATACCGGGGTGGACTACGCCGCGCCTACGGGTACGCCTGTGAGAAGCATTGGAGACGGCACTGTCCTCAGTGCCGGCTGGGGGAAGGGCGGCGCCGGCAATATGGTGAAGATCCGCCACAATTCAGTGTACACCACGGCCTATCTTCATCTTTCCAAAATGGCCGTAAAAGCCGGCCAGAGGGTGTCCCAGGGCCAGGTTATCGGCTATGTGGGAATGACGGGAACGGCCACCGGCCCGCACCTTGACTTCCGCGTGTGGAGAAACGGCTCTCCCATCAATCCCCTCAAACTGGAATCTCCGCCGTCAGAACCCATTCGTAAGGAAAACCTTCCCGCCCTGGATTCTGTGTTGGTAGCAATGAGGGCATCACTTGTAATTGATAAGTAACAGCATATGAAACGTATAAGTCTCATTCTATTGAGCCTGTTGCTCCTGATCTGGAGCGCCGGCGCACAGACATCCAGGGAGGAACTTCTCTCCCACATTGAACTCACTGCCGGTAATTATGTCAATTATCCCACGCCTACCGGTCACATCACACCGGCTCCCAAGGGATATGAGCCCTTCTATATCAGCCACTATGGCCGTCACGGGGCACGCTATATGACAGGTGACAAGCAGTATAAGAGGCTTCGCACCCAACTGGATTCGGCTCATAGGGCAGGCCTCCTGACCCCTTATGGAGAGGATGTCCGTGCACGTATAATTCTTGCCGCTGCCGATGCCAAAGGCCGTGCCGGTTCCCTTACCCCCCTTGGAGCAAGGCAGCACAAGGCAATAGCCCGGAGGATGTTTGACAACTATCCTGAACTTATGACAAAGCCCCTCAAGGTAACTGCAAACTCCTCCAATTCAAGGCGTGTGGTGCACAGTATGGAGTTTTTCTGCGAGGAACTAAAGGAACTGAATCCTTCATTTGACATCTCCATGGCAGCCGATGATGAAGCTCAGTTTTATGTAAGGGCCAACAGGTCTATAGAGGTGCCGGATAATGACACTGACGATGCCCTCTACAGTAAGCTCAAGAAGTTCAAACGCAGGATGCTTAGTGGCAAACCCCAGATGAAGGCGATGTTCATTGACCCTGATAGGGCCAAGGAATTCATAGACCCATATCAATTTGCCGATGACCTCTACAACGTTGCTGCCGATATGTATTGCCTTCCTGAACTTGGGCTAAGTTTCATTGATGTCTTTGGGGATGAGGGAATGATAGATGCTTTCAGGGCCTATAATGTCTTCCGGCGGCAGCGGAATCCGACTTCGTTTTGGCCATGACGACGTGGTGCTGCCTTTCAGCTACGTTCTGGGATTTCAGGAATCCACTGGCGCAACAGACGATTTAGAGACTCTACACCAGCATTTTTCAATCTTCCGTCTCATTCCTATGGGAGCCAACATCCAGTGGATATTCTACCGCAAGCTAAAAAGCAAGGACATCCTTGTAAAGTTCCTGATGAATGAGAACGAAACCTCAATTCCGCTCAAGACAGACTGCTACCCCTACTATCACTGGAAGGACGTAGAGGCATACTACCGCAATATGATTAAGGAAGCAAACCTTTCCTGGCAGACCAGGTAAAAGGGCTTATATCAGAATCTTGATCCTGAAGCCGCGGGCGGTGGGTTCCTCCACTATGGCCTGGGCCTTCTTTCGGATGCCGTCAAGGGCGGCCGGATCCTTGATGGGTGAGGCCGATGCCCCTTCAACCATAAAGTCAAGGGCGGTCTCACCGGATAGTTCCGCGAAGGTGATGCGGAACGTAAGCGGCCTTATTCCGCCAAGGTGCTCAAAGAGCATCTCGCTGATAATGGAGTAGGCATTCTCTGCTTTTCCGGAGAGGTTGTACTTGAGGAAGAACTGATTGAGGCCCGTGCGGATCTGGAGGTAGTCAAAGTCTTCGCTGTCAATATCGTACACCAGCTTCTGGATGCGGTTCACAAATGCCTTTGTGGCGCTGTGAACGGGGTGCTCGAAGATCTGTTCCGGGGTGCCGTCCTCATAGATTATGCCTTCGTTCATAAAGAAGATGCGGGTGCTCACGTCACGGGCAAAACGCATCTCGTGGGTCACGATGAGCATGGTCATCCCGTCCTTCGCCAGCTGCCTCATGACGCTGAGGACCTCTCCCACCATTGTGGGATCAAGGGCCGATGTTGGCTCATCGAAGAGGATAACGTCCGGGTGCATTGCAAGGGCGCGGGCGATGGCCACACGCTGCTTCTGGCCGCCGGAGAGGGAATCCGGGAAAACATCGGCCTTCTGGGCCAGGCCCACCTTCCTGAGGAGATCCATAGCCTCCTCACGGGCGTTTTCCTCAGATATCTTCAGCAGGCGCACGGGCGCGTAGGTGATATTTTCCAGCACTGTCATATGGTCAAAGAGGTTGAAGCTCTGGAAGACCATACCCATTTTCTTCCGCATCTTGTCCAGGCGGTACCCCTTTGCCATAATGTTCTCACCGTCCACCCAGATTTCCCCGGATGTGGGCGGCTCAAGCATGTTGATGGCCCTCAGGAGCGTGCTTTTTCCCGTTCCGGAAGGACCTATGATACTGATTACCTCTCCCTTCTGAATATCGCAGTTGACATCCTTCAGAACGGTGATTGAGGAACCGTCGGGATTCTTGAAGATCTTGCTTAAATGCTTTATGCTAATCATATTACTTGTTCTTGAGGAAAAGGTTCAACACTACCCGGATGAGCCAGGCAAGGACAAAGTAGAGGACCGTCACGACCAGCAGCGGGATGAGGGCGTCGAAGGTGCGGCTGCGGATAAGGTCGCTGGCGCGGGTGAGGTCCTGGATGGCGATGTAGCCTACTATCGAGGTGCTCTTGAGAAGAGCCACGCACTCTCCGGCAAAAAGCGGAAGTCCCTTCTTCACGGCCTGGGGCAGGACTATTCCGGTGAAGGTCCTTAGCGGCGTGAATCCAAGGCTGAGGCCGGCTTCAGTCTGCCCCTTGGGGACAGATGAGATGGACGTGTCAAAGATGCTTCCTGCCGACCACGCAAAGCACATGGCAAAGGTGATAATGGCTACCACGGAACCGTTTAGGCCTGCATTTGCAAGGATGACGTAGAACATTATGAGAAGGAGGACCAGCGTAGGGATGCCCTGGATGAAGGCTCCATAGATGCCGGCTATCTTCCGCACCCATTGTCTGCGGCTACGGAGCATGGCGCAGACGCCTGCTCCGAGGATGGTTCCAAGAAGGATGGAGAGGAAGGTGATCTTGAGGGTCTCAAGGAGGCCGTCCGCAATGAGTTTCCACCTTCCTTCAGTGACAAGATTCATCTTCAGACGCTCTCCAAAGCCCATGCTTGAGGATTTCCCGCCGTCATACACGAAGTATCCGGGATGGCACTCATAATACGGGATGGTGAAGTCTACGGATTTCTGCCTCTCTTCCGTCACATAGAGGCAGGCGCTCACTACGTCACACTGGCCGGTAGTGAGGGCTATGATGGCCGACCCAAGTTCCTGGAACTGCATCTGGAACTCACGGCCGCCGAGAGTGGCAAAGCGCCTCAGGATATCGGCATCCATGCCCATCCACTGCCCGCCTTCACCCACAAAACTGACCGGGGCCAGATTAACGGCGGTGACACACCTGAGAGGCTTTCCCGTGCGGGTAACTTCGGCCTGGGCTGGCATCTCCGGGGCCGGGGTGCCCGTGGTCCAGTGGGAGATGATGGCATCGATAGTGCCGTCGGCCTTGCCTTCCTCGATAAAACTGTTCAGAGCCTCCTGAAGGGCCAGATCTCCTTTCCTTACGGCAAAGGCTACGTCAAAGGACTCTTCCCCGCGGAAAGCCATCTTCATCTGAAGCCTGTCCATATCCTCCGGGGTAAGGGCCACTTCGTCGCTTACGAAGACATCGGCCATACCCTGCCTTACGGCCTGGATGCCGTCCGCTTCAAAGCTGACGCGGAAGATGTCAATGTCATCATAGGCAGAGTACTTTTCGTCGTAGTAGTTTCCGGCCGATGTTGTGATGGTAAGGCCGTGGAGGTCCTCCTCCGTCTTCAGGTCAAGCGTTTTCCTGCTGCCGCCGGAGCATCCGGGCAGGGCAGCAATGACCGCCAGGCCGATAAAAATGTGGTATATAATGGTTCTTTTCATATTATTGAAGGGCTGCGCAAATCTTTTGTGCCTTTTCCTCCTCGATGGGCCTGTGATATGTGAGGTGGTACATATAGGCCGATTTAATGACGGAATACGGGAGGAGTTTACGTATCACGGCACCAAGTTCCTCCCTGGAGCAGCCGTAATATGCCGGGCCAAGGATAGACCAGTGCTTCTGCAGCTGCTCAGGAGTTAGATGGAAAAGGCGGTCTGTCATACCGGGATCCTGGATTTGGGAAATTCTCCAGCAAAGGCTCATATCCCATTCCGGAGCGCCATAAGCAAACTGGCCGATATCAATCCAGAGGGTACGGTCTCCGTCCGTGATGATGTTACCTATCTGCATATCTCCGTGAAGGCAGGTGGGGGTGTCCGGGATATTCTCAAGGATGGGCATCACCTTCTCCTTCAGGAAGGCAGGGACGGTGCCTTCCTGATTGTAGAATTCAATCATACGGGCCTTCATTGAGGGGACGCGGGTTGTATCGGCCTTCATTGCGTGAAGGTCACGGCAGGCCTTGGCAAAACGGATGGAGATTTCCTCAATACGCTCCGGCTCCTCTGAGATGATGCGGCAGAAGGAACGCTTGTTCTCAATTAGTTCATACTCAGTCCCTACGCGTTCGCCGTCTGTTATGAGCCTGAATGGTTCCGGGGTGGGAACGCCCATCTCAAATGCCGCCCTTGACATTTCAAACTCCTTGAAGGCAAAGGTGGCGTCAAAACCCGGATTGAAGAGCTTTGCAAGGCGTTTTTCACTCTTGTGAGTGTATGCAACGCCCTGCCCGCCTTCTCCGCTGTAGGTGTAATCTGAAATATTAATGTGCTGATATTGTTCCATAGTTACTTACTATGCAAATATAGCAATTTTGACTGGTATAAAAGCAAAAAAGCGTCAGGCCATATGGCTTGACGCTTTTAAGCGGTGCGGACGAGGCTCGAAGCCCGCTGACGCGGGCAGGTGGCCTTCGGCCCTCGCGAAACCTACGTTACCCCCCGCCGCCTCCGGCGGCTGCCCCCTCGGGGGGCTGGGGGCCGCGAGTTGAACAAGTCACATAACAAGAAATGGCATCCAGGTCCAAGGACCTAAATGCCATTTCTGCGGTGCGGACGAGACCGCGTATCCGGTAAAACGTGGAATGGGGAGAAAATTATATATATTGAAAATCAATGTTTTAACTATTTTTGCTTTTCGTCGATTTCCCAACTTTTTTCAAAAATGTAGCCAAGATGTAGCCAACTATTCAGGATAATTTCGTATCTTTGTAATGCGTTATTAAAAGACATGAATTATGGCAACAAGTTACTTTTTGATGACAAAGAAGGAAGATGGCGAGGCCACCCTCTTTGTGCGGTTGCAATCCCGCAAGCATTCTATCAACTATAAGATAGCTACGCCTCTAGTGGTAGATGTCCAGGAGTGGAATAGCTCTTATGGTGACTTCAAGAAATGGAAGAAGTATTGTAAGGCCCATCCGGCACTAACTGCCAAGCTTGACTCAATCCAGAATGAGCTTGACAGCTCGCTTAATAACGACACGCCTATCTCCAAGGAAGAAATGCGTGAGATTGTTGACCGGATCGCCTATGCTGAGGCCAGGGAGGCAGAACAGAAGCGAAAAGAGGAAAAGGCCAAGGCTGAGGCCGAGAAAAACCGGATGACGCTGAACAAGTACATTGCGATGTACTGTGACCAGATAACCACCGGCGCCCGGCAGACCGAGAAAGGCCGTAATTTTGCCGCTTCTACCGTCAAGACCGTCAAGCTTGCCCTGGACCAGTTCACCAAATTCCAGAAAGCGACCAAGCGGGAGTATGACTTCGACGACATCAACATGGATTTCTACTACGCATATACGGCCCACCTGAAAAAGAAGGGGTACTCCATCAATACGTATGGGAAATGCATCAAGGAGTTGAAGACCATCATGGCTGCAGCTGAGAGCGAAGGCCATCACCATAACCATTATTGGAAGGATAAGAAGTTTAAAGGCACGCGTGTGGAAGTGGATAGCATCTACCTGACCAAGGACGATATAGATGCCATCATGGCCGTGGACCTGAGCAAGGATCCTATTGGCTATGAGCAGGCACGTGATATCTTCATGATAGGCGTCTGGACGGCCCAGCGAATCTCAGACTACAACAATATCCACAAGGAAGATTTCAGCACGCTCACGAAGAATGTGATGAAGGAAGAGCCCGATCCGGAGAATCCAGGTCAGATGAAGGCTTGGATTGAGAAGCAGGAGATTACATATCTGAACGTCCGGCAGCAGAAGACCGGTGCCAAGGTGGCAATTCCTTGTAACTCGCAGCTGAAATCCATTCTGGAGAAGTACAACTACCAGGTTCCTCACTTGGCCGATCAGGTCATCAACCGCTACATCAAGGAAATCGCCCAGCGGGCCGGGCTCACGGAGCTGGTCGAGATTGAGACCACCAAGGGCGGCACGCCCAAGAAGGAGAAGATTGAGAAGTACAAGCTGGTCCACAGCCATACTGCCCGTCGTACCGGTGCTACCCTCATGTATCTGGCCGGCGTGGATCTGTACGACATCATGAAGGTCACCGGCCACGCCTCCCCGAAGATGCTCAAGAAATACATCAAGGCCGACTCCCTGGAAGTGGTGGAGAAACTCACCGACAAGTACGAGTACTTCCGTTAGACGATAGTTTTTTGTAAATTTGCGAAAATACATATTG
>OMQK01000113.1 GCA_900313205.1 uncultured Bacteroidales bacterium
TAAGAAACTGGGTGTCAAAGACGGCGGCTCACTCCACATTTTTGGACTCCACTCAGATGCTGAGGGTAACATACTAGTGGTTTGTGGTGTAAGCTAAGTTGCTGATATATAGCTGTTTGCTGAATCGTTTGGGAATACCGGTAATCCCAAATAACTCTGTAAGTTACTGACAATTAGCTAGTTGGGTTCCACTGCGTCGGCATTACAATGTGGGGTGGAGGAGTGGAAACTCACGGCACCAGGCTGTGAGGGGGCAGGAGGAGCACTTAGGGTTGCGGGCAGTGCACACATACCGTCCGTGGAGGATGAGCCAGTGATGGGCGATGGGCCTCAGGGCCGGCTCAATGTGGCGCTCAAGGTCCTGCTCCACCGCAAATGGCGTGGAACCGTCTGAAAGCCCCAGCCTGTGGGACACGCGGAAAACATGAGTGTCAACGGCAATCACCGGCTTGTCATACACCACTGAGGCAATGACGTTGGCGGTTTTGCGGCCAACGCCGGGAAGGCTCATCAGGGAGTCTATGTCGGAAGGGACCTCGCCGCCGAAATCGGAGAGAAGTTTTGCGGCCATATCAATCAGGTGCCGGGCCTTGGCGTTGGGGTATGAGATGCTCTTCACATAGGAAAGGACCTCCTCGAATGAGGCCGATGAAAGAGCCTCAGGGGTGGGGAATCTCTCAAAGAGGGGAGGCGTAACCAAATTCACCCTCTTGTCCGTGCACTGGGCGCTCAGGATTACCGCTACAAGAAGCTGGAATGGATTTTCAAAATGCAGCTCTGACTGTGCCACGGGCTGGTTTTCACGGAACCAGCCGACGATTGCGTTGAAACGCTCCTTGCGTGTCATAGCTCCTCAATCTCCACGTCTATGGCGCTGTCTTTCTTTTCCTCGCAGCGCTCTCCCTGGCAGGTGAACACGCGGCCGGGGTATTTCTCATAGATGTAACGGTTATGGGTGACCATGACTATGGCCGTGCCGTTCTTGTTGAGGCTCTGGAGGAGCTGGAGGATTTCGTCGGCGGTTTCAGGGTCCAGGTTGCCGGTGGGTTCATCGGCCAGGATTACCTCCGGGTTGTTCAGAAGGGCGCGGGCGATGGCTATGCGCTGCTGCTCGCCGCCGGAGAGCTGGTGGGGCATCTTGTGGGCCTTGGTGCCCATTCCAACTGCCTCCAAGACCTCGGAGATGCGGGCGTCTATCTTGCCGCGCTCTGTCCAGCCGGTTGCGCGTAGCACAAACTCAAGGTTATCCTCCACTTTTCTGTCCGTGAGCAGCTGGAAATCCTGGAACACTACGCCAAGCTTGCGCCTCAGGTACGGGATGTCCTTCTGCTTTATGCCGCGGAGATTGTAGCCGCAGGCCTCTCCTTCACCGCTCAAGAGGCGGTTTTCCGCCGTTACCGTACGGATGATGGAGGTTTTTCCGGAGCCCACCTTGCCCACTATGTACACAAGGTCTCCGGGCATTACGTCCATGTCAAGTCCGTAGATAACGACGCTTTCTCCGTTGAGGATATCGGCGCCCTTAAAGTGAATGAGAGGTTCCATAAAGATTCTTCTAAATCAAGGCAAAGATAATCAGAAAAATTCGTAAATTTGTCAAAATGTTCTTGAGGATGAAAAAAACCGTAGCGGCACTGGCCGCAAGCCTTATATTCTGCCTTGGATCCCATGCTCAGGACTGGTCCTGCATCCAGTCCCTCTATAACGCCGGGATGTACTCCGAGGCATCGGCCCTTCTTGAAAAGGAATCATCTCCAACCGCCATTGGCTGGAGGGCTCTCTGCGCCCTTTCCATGCGCACCGACGACTCCTATGCCCTTGCCGATGATTTCCTTGGCCTGTACCCTGAAAACATCATGGCCCCACAGGTGGGGTTTGCCTATGGCCTTGACCTTTTTGACAATGGCAGGTTTGAGGACGCCCTTCAAAGGTTCAACCGCATTTCCGTCGATGACCTCTATGAGGACCAGCGGGCAGAATTCACTTACAAGCTTGGCTACAGCGCATACGGAGTAGGAGAGTGGGAGAGGGCTAAGGGCCTTCTGGTGCGTGCCAGGGGATTTGGCTGGAACGACTATTCAGCACCATCTTACTATATCCTTGGTTACATCAACTATGCCCAGGGCAATTTCAAGGACGCTGCAGAGTGGTTCCTCCTTGCCGGAAAGGATCACCGGTTTGAGGCCCTTGCAAACTATTATGTGCTGGAATGCCGCTTCAACCTTAAGGATTACAAATATGTGGTAAACTTTGGAGAGGACCTCTTTGACAAGGTTCCGGAGGACCGCCAGCCTCATATGGCCCGCATAATGAGTGAGTCCTACCTTGTGCTTGGAGACGTGGAGAAGGCCCGCAGTTACTATGAGGAAAACCTCAAGAGCAAGGTGGCCCTTACCCGTTCAGATTATTTCTATGCCGGTGAGGTCCATTATCTGGCCCAGGACTGGCAGGGAGCCGTGGACAACTTCTCCCAGGTGGAGGAACGCACTGATTCCCTTGGCCAGACCGCATCCTACAATATGGGCTACAGCTACATAAAGCTCCATAACAAGGTGGCGGCAATGGAGGCTTTCAAGGAGGCATCGGCCCTTAAGTTTTCACCTGAAATCCAGGAGGACGCCTTCTACAATTACGCCAAGCTTGCCTTTGACCTTGGCCGCGATACTGCTCCGTTTGAGGAGTACATGAAGCGCTATGACGCAAGGAAGAAGGGAGACCAGATATACTCCTACATGGCAATGGTTGCCCTTCAGAACCACGACTACGAGGCCGCGGTAGCCGCCTATGACAACATTGAGGAACTGGAGCCCAGGATGATGTCAAACTATATGAAGGCATACCTCCTCAGGGCGCGTGAACTTATGGAAAACGGCTCCTGGCGTGCTGCGCTTCCACATCTTAAGGCTGCGGCATATTACAGCTCCAGAAGGGACGGCTTCAACCAGCTTGCACGTTTCTATGAGGCGGAGGCCCTTTACAGGGACGGAAAATATGCCGATGCAAGAAGCATCCTCACGGATCTTTATAACCTGCAGGCCCTCAGGGGCAGGAAGGAGGGAAGCCTCATCACCTACAATATGGCCTACACCTACTTCAAGGAGGCCGATTACGACAGGGCCCAGAGGTGGTTCCAGAGCTATCTGGAAGGAGATCCTTCCGTGCAGGGCGGAGATGCCGAAACCAGGATTGCAGATTGCTATTTCCTTCGTGGAGACTATGTCACCGCCGTTGCCGCCTATGAGCGCCAGATGACTGATTATCCGGATCCGGACAACCTTTATCCAGCATATCGTGCTGGCGTTGCCAGCGGTCTTACCGGAGACAATCAAAGGAAAGTTCACTTCCTTGAAACCGCAAAGCTGGCAAATCCATCGGCCCCTTATTATGGGGAGTCCCTCTATGAACTGGGCCGCGCCTATGTGGCCCTCAAGGACAACAATGACGCAATCCGTGCCTTCCGCACCCTGAGAAGTACCACACAGGATCCCGCACTTGAGTGCCGTGCCCTTCTGGAACTTGGCATGATTGCCCGCAACGAAGGAAAGGGTGATGAAGCAATAGGTTACTACAAGCAGGTAGTTGAGAAGGGAGGGGATTATGCCGATGACGCCCTCCTTGCAATTGAGTCCATCTACCGCACTAGGGAGGACCCTGAGGCATATCTTGCATATGTGAATTCCCTGGGTTCAAAGGCCAATCGCACGGAGGCCCAGAAGGAAGAGGTGTATTTCTCCAGCGCGGAGCAGGTTTACCTCTCCGGAGATTACTCCAAGGCTATCGGCACCCTTCAGGCATATCTTGAGAAGTATCCCAAGGCCACTTATGGTGCCAAGGCCCGTTTCTATCTTGCCGAATGCTACCGCATAAACGGAAACCGTGAGCAGGCCGCAGACTTATACCTTGCCGCTATGGATGAAGGCCTTGACGGTGCCCTTTCGGAGAGCGCCCTTGTCCAGTACGCTCTCCTGAACTTCGATATGGGCAACTTCGGGAAGGCCTACGGCGCTTTCCTCAAGGTCAAGGAGACGGCAAAGATGGATGCCAACAGAAAGCTTGCTACAATAGGCCTTATGCGTTCCGCCTTCAAGGCCCGCCAGTGGGACGACGCCCTTGTGTGCGCCCGTGACGTAATTGACCTTAAATCCGGTGATTCGGCCCTTGAGAGGGAGGCGCTATATGTGAGGGCAAAGTCCTATATGAGCACCAGCCGGAGAGACCTTGCCCTGGCCGATTTCCGTACGCTCAGCACAGACCCTTCCACCTCCGAGGGCGCCGAGGCTGCCTTCATCCTTATCCAGGACCAGTACGACCGAGGCTCCTTCGATGATATCCCGGAACAGGTGTTCTCCTTCTCCGCAAAGGCCGCCGGCCAGAACTACTGGCTGGCAAAGGCGTTCATAGTGCTTGGAGACACTTATGCAGAGCAGGGTAATATGTCCCAGGCCCGTGCAACCTTTGAAAGTATCCGTGACGGTTACACCGCAGAAGGCCCTCAGGATGACGTACTTGACCAGGTAGAGCTAAGGCTCCGTAAACTGCAGAAATAGAAGAATGAGAAAGCTTATAATATCGGCCATTGTGCTCCTTACCGTTGGGGCAGGCCTTCGCGCACAGAATCTGGATCCCACGGTTGTGGTTACAAACACTTATTTCCAGCAGGCGGGAGTGGTTGAAAAGCCCTCCCAGCTTATGGAAATGCCGGATTCCGTGCTGCGTTTCAACCTGGACTTCGATTATTCCGCCCTCAGTATGCCGTACCGCGGCGCATATGAGTTCAAGCCCTATCTGGTGGAACTCAGGCCCACAAAACGCGGGTCGGGGGAGTCAACGCTCTATCTCAGCGGCGGCGCCGGATTCACGGTGCATCCGGAGCTTACAGTTATCTGGACTCCGGTCAGGAAGGACTATTTCAAGCTTAACGTGTATGCAGACCATCAGTCCTATATGGGCTACTACCGCAATATCGGCCTTCAGGACGGATGGTTCATGCATGACGGCGGTCGCTGGGGTGGCGCGCGTATGCGTACCCTGGCGGGCGTCAACACTCTGTTCACCTGGACTGGAGGCCGACTGGAGGCGGATTTAAGGTATCGTAATATCTTTGCCTCCCAGGAGGATGAGAATAACGTCAAGAATAACTCGGCCTACAACGCCGCAGACTTCGGCATGAGGGTGGAGAGTGATCCGGACGCCAGCCTGTATTACATTGTGCGCAACCGCAGCACCGTGATGCAGGAGCCCATGGGCAAGGAGGTTCACGTAAAGACGGAAGCCGGAATCGGCACCCGTTTTGGTGAGCATTACCTCAGGCTTGGAGTTTTGGCCGATATCATCTCCACGGATCCAGCCGGTGCCGGAAACATAGCCATTACCCCTCGCTACATCTTTGAAAACGGCGATTTTACCTTTGACCTTGGAGCCAAGGTGTCGTTTATCTTCCACTCTGATCCGGCGTTCTATCCTTTGGCTGTCTATCCCTGGAATTTCCCCCTGTTCCCGGACGTACATATCTCTTACTGCCTGATTCCTGACAGCATTGCTCTGTACGCCAGTGTGACAGGTGGTCACATAATGAACTCCAT
>OMQK01000267.1 GCA_900313205.1 uncultured Bacteroidales bacterium
GGCTTCTTCAATGACGTCTGCTACCGCGTAAGAAGCCGGGCGTGAATCCTGATAAACCTTGGTCCAGATTTTCTCATAGGTGTGCAGGATGCCCTGCGGGAGGTTCTTCTCAATGAGACCGCCCTCGTAAGGTAAAGTGAAATGCTTGCTCATATATGTTTTAGGTATAACCTTGATTATTTCACCTCAAACTCTTTCGAATCACAAATTTACCGCTTTCCCGTAAAAATTGCAAGAAACGGAGTGTATGTTCTATTTCAAAAAGTTTCGTTATTTTTGTAAGGATAAACCAAAGAATATGCGTAAAGTCTTCCTGTGCCTTCTTGCGGCCGTGGCGGTAATATCGGCCTGCAAACCCAAGAATTACACTGTTATCATCTCCCTGGACGGAAGCCGCTGGGATTATCCGGATTATTATGAGATGCCATTCTTTGACTCTCTTGCCACGGTGGGCGTGAAGGCCAGGATGGAACCTTCGTTCCCTTCCTCCACCTTCCCCAACCATTACACCATGGCAACGGGCCTGGTGCCTGACCACCACGGGCTGGTGAACAACAGCTTCTGGAATCCGGACACTCAGCACGGATATGCCATAAAGGACGCGGAGGCCCGGTTTGACCCCAGGTATTATCTTGGAGAACCCATATGGATTACGGCTCAGCGCCAGGGCGTCAAGTGCGGCGTGGTTTACTGGGTTGGTTCAGACATTCCCATTAAAGGAGAATACCCCACATATTACAGGCACTGGGATGAAAAACCCCACTGGACCTTCTCACAGCGCTGTGATGAAATTGTCCGCCTGATGAGTCTCCCGGAGGCAGAGCGCCCGCGCCTTGTGATGGGCTATTTCGACGAACCGGACCATCAGGGACACGTCTACGGCCCCTTCTCCCCGGAGACCAAGGATATGGCAGAGCAGATGGACAGCCTCATGCATTCCCTGTATCTTCGCCTTAAGGCCCTCCCGCACGGAGATCGCATCAACTTCATTCTTGCCGGAGACCACGGCATGACGGAAATCTCACCTGAGCGCTTTGTGGCCTGGTGGGACGTGATGCCTGAAGAGTGGGTAGAGCGCTGTGTGGGTTCCATCCCCACAAGCATCTGGGCAAAGGACGGATATGCCGATAGCCTTTACAACCGCCTGAAAGACATCCCGCACCTCAATGTGTGGAAGCACGGAGAAGTTCCGGAATACCTTAATTACGGCACATCAAACCGCCTTGGGGATATCATCGTGAGCCCGGACCTTGGCTGGCAGTTTAACTTTGCGCCTTCCCGCAACCAGGGCACCCACGGCTTCGACCCCAGGGAAACGGACATGATGGTTGCGTTCCGCGCAATCGGCCCTGATTTCAAGGAGGCCTATGAGGCTCCTTTCACTGAGGGAGAGCAGAGCGCCTTCCACAACACGGACCTCTATCCCATGCTGTGCAAGCTCCTTGGAGTGAAGCCCGCACCTGTAGACGGTTCCCTTGAACGCATAGAAAAGATCCTGAAATGAAAAAGCGTATCGTGGTCCTTACCGGCGCCGGGGTAAGCGCCGAAAGCGGTTTTGCCACCTTCCGTGACACCGGTGGCCTTTGGGAACAGTATAACGTTGAGGACGTTGCGTCCCATGACGGCTGGCTCCGTAATCCCGGCCTTGTGCTGGATTTCTACAACGCCCGCCGCGCCCAGTTAAAGGATGCCAAGCCCAATGCTGCGCACCTTGCCATAGCGGGCCTGGAGAAAGATTATGACGTGGATGTAATCACCCAGAACGTTGATAATCTCCATGAAAGGGCAGGCTCCACGCGCGTCCTCCACCTTCACGGGGAACTCACCAAGGTGCGCCCTGAAAAGGGTCTCTATGACATCTCCTTCCAGGAAGACGAGGTAATAGACGTAGGGTATGGAGAGGTAAAACTCGGAGATCTTGCCCCCAACGGCCGTCAGCTAAGGCCGCACATCGTTTTCTTCGGGGAATCTGTCCCTGCCATAGAAAAGGCCATAGACATGGTTTCCAGGGCCGATATCCTCCTCATCGTGGGCACCTCCCTGCAGGTATATCCCGCCGCGGGGCTATACAGGTACGCACCGGCATCGGCCCCTATCTATATAATAGATCCGGCCGATGTATCAGTGTACGACCGCCGCATCACCCATATCAAGGCTGTTGCCACGGCCGGCATGCAGAAGTTCCTGGAACTGCTATAGGGCTTCGGAGAAAAACTTGAGGTGATAGGGCAGAAGCCACACCCAGTAGGGCCAGTTGTGCTTTCCCGGAGAGTACAGCGTGATGTGAGGGACGCCAAGTTCCGTGCAGCGCTGCTCAAACTCCTTTGAAGCAATCATGAGTTTATCCTCGGTGCCGCAGGAGATTACAATGATCTTCTGCGGTGCTTGTTCTCCTATCCTTTCAAGGCGGTTTATGGCAGATTCGGCCGCACACACCGGGTCATATATGGATTCTACGCCAAGGATTCCGGGGATTATCTCCTTTGATGTTCCGGAGTGGTGAAGCACCAGCACGCCGCTCATGGATCCGGCGCCGCGGAAGCGCTCGGGGTGGTCCAGGAATATGTTCATTGCCGAAGAACCTCTGATCCACCTGAAAACCAAGTAGATCAGAGCCGCCACCATCAGTATGTCGATGATGTCGGCGAAGGAAAGGTTCAGGAAGCCGAATATATTCAAAAGCATAGGGCGGCAAAGATAATAAAAATGATCAGATATTCCTTGTGATGCTCGCGCCCAGGGCGTTGAGACG
>OMQK01000250.1 GCA_900313205.1 uncultured Bacteroidales bacterium
AGCGCACCTGCATAGACCTTGGAATCCACGGTCTTTCAATGGAGCTTGTCCGTCTTATCGGCCGAATGAAATACCGTTCATCCTACGGCCAGAACCTCCTGCAGCACTCCCGTGAGGTAGCAAACATCTGCGCCATCATGGCCAGTGAGCTTGGTCTCAACCCCAAGATTGCAAAGAGGGCCGGCCTGCTGCATGATATCGGCAAAGTATCAGAGGAAGAACCGGATCTCCCTCACGCCCTTCTGGGTATGAAGCTGGCGGAGCAGTACAAGGAAAAGCCGGAAATCTGCAATGCTATCGGCGCCCACCACGAGGAAACTGAGATGACATCCCTCTACGCTCCCCTGGTGCTGGTTGGAGACGCCATCTCCGGTGCACGTCCCGGTGCACGCCGTGAGGTTATCGAGAGCTACATCAAGAGACTCCGCGGCATGGAGAACCTTGCAGGCGCATATCCCGGAGTAACCAAGGCCTACGCCATCCAGGCCGGCCGTGAGCTCCGCGTGATTGTGGGCGCAGAGCAGGTGTCGGACCACGACGCAGAGGTCCTCTCCGGTGAGATAGCAAAGAAGATCCAGGACGAGATGACCTATCCCGGCCAGGTGAAGATCACGGTCATCCGTGAAACCAGGTCCGTTGCTTACGCGAAGTAGTTTTACTTCCCAAACATCAGTTCCATATCGGAAGCAATTGCAGGGCCGGCAAGTGACTCCGGAATAAACTTCCAGGAGCCTATCACGGAAGGATTACCGATGACCTCAGGATCAATGGAGCCATTCTCCATAAGGTAATCGTAAAGGATATTACGGATCTCAGGATAGCGCGCCACAACACGGTCTCCTATGCGGTCTGTGTCTATCCCCACTTCCTGCAGGAGGTTGCCGCCGCCGCTTGCACGGTATGAGGTCATGGCAACATTGTAGATACGGGAAGGATCGAATGCGCTGCCGTCTGCCATGGAACTTATTGAGATGCGTGAGCCGCGGGGCTTTGTCACATCCACGGTGTAATTGATGCCGGCGGCAGAGTCAAAGTTGTAAGAATGCCCCACGAATGACCATCCCTTCTGCATTGTGCGCGGATTGTCCCTTTGAATTATGTTGAGGACGTGGTCTCCGGGCTTTGACGCGGTGACAATCCAGCGGTCATAGGATGCTTCCAGGTACCTTGCAATCTCATCTCCCGACATCTTGACCACGTAAAGCTGGTTCTCAAAGGGGTAGATGGTGAAGAGGTCGTTGAACAGCAGGACGCCAGCCTTCACGGTACCGTTGTAAGTGAGGGGTGCCGCAATTGAGATCTCTGCGGGCTCCTGGGTAATACAGAGCGTATGGATGAGGTTTATGTAGGGGTTCATACCGGTGTAGGCATCCCTTGTGCGGAGATCTACGTTAAGGACACCAACTTCCTGGAGAGTGAACGCCTTCACCGCCTCATATTCCTTGCGGAAGTATTCACGCATCTGAGGGTCTGCTATCTTGGCCTTGATGGGGATAAGACCGGCCTCGTAGGATTTACTTACAATCTTACGGTCTTTGACACTGAGATGGATCTTACCGCAGGCAAGGAAGCGCGTGTGGCTGCCGGAGTTCATCAGGACTATCGAGTCACGCGTTTCCACAAAAGGACGGTGGTCGTGGCTGCAGATGACAAAATCGGCCCCTCTTACGGTGTTCAGCACATCCAAAGCCTCAGCTTCAGGGTTATTGCCGTCTCCGGTGCCCGTGGCGGAATGAACGCCCACTACAACCACGTCAGGGTGCTCTTTTGCACGGACATAGTCCACATCCTTCTGCACGCGGGGGGCGATACGCTCAAAGTGCATTCCGCTCCAGAGTTCCTCTCCCAGCCAGGCGTTGATGTTGGCGTTCTGATAGCCAAGCACGGCAACCTTGAGGCCACCCTTCTTTACTATTGTATAGAGGGGGAAGTAGGGTTTTCCGTTGTCATTGCGGACTGCATTGCCGGCAAGAAGCGGTATGCCGTAGGCACGCATCTCACGGTTTACGCGGTCGTAGACCTTATGGCCAGTCTCTACGTCATGGTTCCCCCACACCACTGCATCGTAGTCCATATAGTGAAGGATGCGCGGGAAAAGATGGGGAGAGAGGGTGTCTATATAGTTATAATAGTATGCGGCGTTGTCACCCTGCAGGCAGTCTCCTGCATCGATGAGAAGGACATTATCCTTGCCATCGGCCTTACGTACGCTGTCTACGTACGTGTTGACTGAGCAAAGGGAGTTCTTGATCCGGCCGCCTACGTAGGTGGAATCAAACCAGGAGCCGTGGACGTCGTTGGTGGAGAGCACCGTGAGGGTGTAGTCTCCGTCCTTGGGACCACGTGCACAGGAGAAAAGCGTAAGGCAGAGAGCCGGGATGATGAGTGCGCGGATTTTCATATGATGCTACCTTCTGAATCTTGACATCTGCTGCATGAGGGAGCCGGTGACGGCGCCCTTCATGAGCTTACGGGTACCCTCGAACTGTTTCAGGAGCTTGTTTACATCCGGGAGGGAGGTGCCTGAGCCATCGGCAATCCTCTTGCGGCGAGAGCCGTTGATTGCCTCAGGGTGCTCCCTCTCATAGGGAGTCATGGAAAGGATGATTGCTTCAGTGGACTTGAAGGCGTCGTCCGGGATATCCACATCCTTCATGGCCTTGTCCATACCGGGAATCATGCCTGCCAGGTCCTTGATGTTACCCATCTTCTTGACCTGCTGGATCTGCTGATAGAAATCCCACAGCGTGAACTGGTCTTTGGCAAGTTTTTTCTTGAGGGCGCGGGCCTCTTTTTCGTCGTACTGCTCCTGGGCCTTCTCTACCAGGGAAACCACGTCTCCCATGCCAAGGATTCGGTCTGCCACACGCTCAGGGTGGAAAATGTCCAGGGCTTCAAGTTTTTCACCGGAAGAGACAAACTTGATAGGTTTTCCAAC
>OMQK01000124.1 GCA_900313205.1 uncultured Bacteroidales bacterium
ATTGTTTTCTGTCCATAATGAATTCTTATTTATTATTATTTGGTTTCAGATAAAGAAGCGAGATTGCATTTGATTCCATCGCAATTGTACCACTTGGTTCAATTGTATAGTCCATGCCCTTGCTGTCAGTTAGCCGTATTTCTGCTATATGGTATCCCTCCGGGACATTTATAGTAACCTCGCGGGTAGTATTATGACTATCGTCATCATGGTATCTGGCCAATAAAAGCCGTAATTCCCCGTCTTCTGATTTTGCAGCGCAGGTGTATATATTGTCTGTACTACAAGAACTTTCTACCTGGGTGCCGCATTCGGTAAGCTCCGCCCAATAATACAGAGCCCAGTAAGGCGGACGGATGTCATATATGAACGGAGCCCACGGTCCGCACCATGAGGTGTTTGGCCGCAGGTCATAGTACATGAGCATGTCCAGCGGAGCTTTCTGGCACTCGCACATCACCGCTGCAATGAAAGCTGCAGCCTTTACCGTGGGACGCATCCTGCGGCTGTAATGGAAAGGAGCCTCGCTCCAGCTTCGGTTGTAGTTCCATTCGTTAAGGATGGATTCCGTATTTGTGAATCCCCGTTGGTCCAGCATATCACGTATGATGCGCACATCCTCAGTGATGCGCGCAGGCTTGCGGTGATACATATGATGGGAGAAGAAGTCAAGTTGGGCCCCCTTCTCCTTTACGTAATCCAGGAATGGCGGGCCGTATTTCCGCGGATTGGCAAAGGCCGGACCACCTATCTTCAAGCCGGGGAAGCATTTCTTTAGATGCTTGGCAGCAGTAACGTACAAATCGTAAAACTGGTGCTGAGTTCCGCCCCAGGTACGAGGGTCGGTCTTCCAACGGTCATCTGGGTCGTCGAGGTCGGGTTCATTCCATATCTCCCAGTATTCAATATCCATGTGATAACCGTTGGCCCAGCCTTCATTATAGTGACGAATGATATGCTCACATATCTTCGCCCACTTTTTATAGTTCTTAGGCGGGTATATTCCGTATTTCTTTGTCTGATGTTCTATGCTCTGACCAAGGCGGTAAAATGGTTTTGTGCCGGCCTTGAGCATATCCAGGAGCACAACATCACTATTGGTGAAGTCGTAGGACTTTGAGGAATTCACGTTTGCAGAGAAATCCGGGAACACTTCGCTGATGTCTATACAGTGACCGCCGTATTCGGTACCCAGTGCCGTATCGTGGGTGCGCGCATAAGGAATGCGGAGTTCCCGGTATGAGTCCATGTTCGTATCCAACGGTCCGTTATTCCCCGCATTCATGGGTTTTATCGGCCCAACAACGGCGGCGGGGTCAATCCCCACCACCGTCTGGGCAATAATAAACAAAGATAGAATGGCAGACTTGAACATCACTTCTGGTATGCACCCGGCCACCAGCCGCTATCTCCACGGCTGTTACCGAGCTGGTCCTTGTTAAGCACTCCCTTTTCTTCCAGCCAGGTCTTGAAATCGGGACTGCCGGAATTAACCGCCGAAGCATAGTTTGCGGCGGAGATGGCAGTAAAACCACCGGTAAGGGTACCGTTCCACGTCCAGGTATGGTCCGTTGAGTTCCAGGCAAGGCCACCGAAATCCGACACCGCCTTGCCGGGAGTATCGCCAGAGCCTGTGTAAGAGCCACCGGTATTGCCCTTGCTGGAATACACGTTGTTGTATCCAATAATATCCACACCATTTGACCACCAGGCATATTGTTCCGTACCGGCTACAAGTATGGCATTATTGACAAGATAAGCTTTCTTGCCGCTCTTCATGTTATAGATGTACAGCAGTTCCTGATTCTGCATAGGAGTAAGAGCCGAAGTGGTCCTGGCAGAACCAAACATTGAGCAGTTACTCACGACGCATCCTTCGAGAACCTTTCCAGAGTCGCCGCCAACATAAACCCAATTTCCTTCATCTTCTCCGCCGGAAAGAGTATAGGTATTATCAGCGAAACTGCAGTTGTTCATATAGAAATACTTAGATTTCTCGAAGTAAATTGTAGTACCATTCTTGTATGAAATCCAGTTTCCGCTGAACGAACAGCCGTTCATGAATATTCCGCTCACGCTGCAGTTCCAAACGGAGATGGCGCCGCCGCGGGTGGCACTGTTATTCTCAAAATGGCAGTTGTTGAGGTAAATCATGCCGTCGGCATAGCAGGTGAGGGCGCCTCCGTAAGTGCTCTTTACCTCTGTACTCGCCGTCATAGTGCTGTTGTTCACGAACACGCAATTGTCGAAGTAACTGGGGGTGGCGTCATGTCCCAAGCGTACTGCGCCAGCGTGTCTTCCGTAATTGTCGTTGTTGTCGCCGTTGTATTCGTTGTAGTTTCCTTCGAAGCGGGTGTTACTCACCTTCATCCAACCGGATCCGGTACCTGAAGACTGATAGGATAACGCAGCTCCTCCTCCGGACATGGTGTGATTGCCGGAGAAAAGGCAGTCATCTATGGTTACGTGAGAATCATGTTGGTCGTAGCTGACTGAAACTGCTCCGCCGAAAGCCTCGTTTTCTCCATTGTATAAAGTGTAATTACCGTCGAATGTGGTACCGGTGATGGTGAGGTCACCGTTGCCCTCATGGCGTATTGCGCCTCCGAAATTACCGGATTTAATGAGATAGTTTTCCTTGAAGATGGCATCCTTTATGATGACATTCGCATTATCCCCTTCAAGGATGCAGCCACCACCCTTGGCATAGTTCTCCTTATATACACCACCTTCTATCTCAAGTGTAGATGAGCCAACTGCGTTGAGCGCGCCACCCCAGTCGGCAGTGTTCTGTGCTACGGTACAGTTCACCAGTTTCACATAGCCGGAGTTCTGCACACGCAGCGCACCGCCTCTTCTTGTGGGGATGCTGTTCTTTAGAATGGAGCAGTCGGTCATGGTAAGTCTGCCGCCCAGGACGGCTATTGCGCCGCCGTCGGGTTTTTGTCCCTCAAGTTTGGAAACAGTGTTGCCTTCTATGGTACTGCCATCAACAGTACAAACGGCATCTTCATGGTCCAGATAAAGCGCGCTTCCCGGCCAGGTGCCGTCATTGTCATGCATATTGCAATCCTTGAGCGCTGCGCTACCCTTTATGAGAAGGGTTGCCGCATAGGACCCCCTGTTGCCGGAGAATTCGCAATTATTGAAGGATATGACGGTCCCTTCATCGGCATAGATGCAACCGGAAGTCTTGTATTCTCCCTCGTCGGTCTTATTCACGCAATCCGTGAATTTACAATCAGTGAAACTTGCATTCGCCTCTTCGTTTATAAGGATTGCCGGATGTCTTGATTGTTTGGCGAGGCTCTTTGTGAAGCTTATACCCTTGAAGGATAACTTGGCGTTTGCGCCGATATTGAGAAGCCTGTGAGTTTCACCTCCGGTTATGATAGTCTCAGAACCTTCGAAACTAACTTCAACCGGTGCGCCGGCACCAGGGAACGCCACCAGAAGCGAATCCTGAAAATCCCAGGTGCCTTCTCCCATATGAATGGTGGCTCCTCTGAGGGCTTCGGTCTTGGCCGCAATTCCATCTTCATCTTCCGGCATTGTAAGCAGCGCTTTGAGGCCTACGATGTCCATAGCATTCGCAGCATTGATGCCGGTCTTATTTCCTGCGCCATCGAGCGTGGCAAAGTATTCTCCCGTTACGCCGAATTCGCCGAAACTATGTATTACCGAAGCCTCAGTCACAAACGTTTTGTCCATGTAGTAAGAACCCTTGAGGCCAGATTCGTCGTAATATTTGAGAAGAAGGCCTTTCTCGTGGGTAACACCGGCAAGCACGGCTATGAATACATCGCCGGCCGGGAACCCATCAGAAGTGATTTCCACGGTTGCGGGGCCGTCCGGAGAAAGTGTCACCACAGGACTCCCGGAACTCAGATCCACGTCCATTGAGCCCACAAGGGCATTGCCTGCGGGGCTCTCTACCACGATACGCTTATAGCCCGCAGCGGGGAGAGAAATCTTGAGGAAAGAGTTCAGGTTTTGAAAAGCGAAAACCTTACCTGCCGCCTTCGCCATGGCTATATGACCAGCTCCGAAAGTTCCATTCTGGCTGCCTGGAAGCGTTATGCTGATGTGTCCGGCCGATGGCATTGAAGAGGCCAGACCTTCGGGATAAACGGCATAGTAATCCACTCCGTCAGGGACGGAGGCCTGGTATGTGGCCTGAGATGAGCCTTCGCCGTACTTGATGTTTGCCACTACGCTCTGGCCCACGCCGTAGAAGATCTTGATGGCATCACCCGCCGACCATACGGTATGGCCATCAGCGAGCTCCGTCTTTGTTTGGGCGGCAGTAGCGAGGAATTCCACCATGGAAGGGTCATCATTCTCTATAGGAGCATTAATCTCCTTTGCACAGGAAACCGCTAAAGCTGCGGTTGCCAACAGTATGTATAGATACTTTTTCATATTCTTTCCGGATTAGAAAACAGGCTTTTCTTCGAAATCGGACAGGCCGCCTTCCTTATCATCGTCACTTGGCGCCTGCTTGGTGGTAACATCGATGGATGCCACGGCACCAGCCTTGTAGGTTACGCTCTCTGCATCGGAAGGTACGGCATAGACCTTGACGTTATACAGAGTCTCGGCCTGCAGGCCTTCGTACTTAATGGAAGTTGCAGTTACCGGAGTGGCTTCAGCATCGCCCAGCGAGCACATGTAACGTGCAGCGTGGGGAACTGCGGCCCATGTTACGGTGAATTCCTGGCCACGAACGTTCTCAGCCTTGAGCACCGGCGCTGCCAGCGCCACAAGATCCAGAGTGGTCACCTGTATACTGGCCCATCCGCTATTGACGTAATTGTCGATATTGACTTCAGATGGAGCGGCTTGAACCTCTACCGTATGCTGCGAAAGTGCGGCAAGGGAGTTGAAGGCTACGCTGAGCTCTGTGGTGGTACGGACATCTCCGCCATCCAGCTTGTAATTGTATTTTCCCGCGCCGGGAATGGCCGCCCAGGAAATGGTAAAGCCGTTGGTGTGAATATCACCGGCTGCGAGTACCGGATTCGCAAGATCGGTGCGGTGCTGCGTCTCAGCGGTGACCTCGGCCCATTCGCTTTCTACTGCAAGTGCGGCCTGAGCTTCAGACGGAACGGCCTTCACCTTGACTACATACCGGGTGGAATGCTTGAGACCATCGGCAGTAAAACTGGTC
>OMQK01000145.1 GCA_900313205.1 uncultured Bacteroidales bacterium
TCTACACTAAGACAATCGGCATTGCGCCGGTTGTTGGCCAGAAGGTGTTCGTGGAACTGTACTGGGTGGATACCGCCACCGGTTTCACGGGCCAGGCTGAGAAGACTTCCGTGATTGTGATGACGGATGAAGAGGCCGAAGCAGCAGCGCGCTCTTCCAGAAGCCGTATAACCACTGAGGACCTGGGAGAAAGAAGCACCGTTTCCGATTGTGAGGTAGAATTCACCACTGGCGCGCCTGTGATGTTTTTTGATGTACTGAGTCAGGGTATGGATGGTGTTTCTCAATCGGAGATCTATCCCAAGGATGGACTCCCCGATGATATGAGAGGAACCTCCTATATCCTTTGCCGCGCCCACAAAGAAGGTGATTATTCTTATGCAGTCAATACGGTGCAACTCTTACAAAACACCTATTACGGCGATTACCTCAAAATTAACCCGGCGAGCGCGAGCAACAATAAGGAATCCGAAATCTTTGGCGTCGGCATTCTCATTTAATCCTGGAGGAATAAGGTTATGATAGTTTCGAGAGAAAATAATTTTGGAGCCGGACAGATTCTGTTCCAAGCATACCAGGCCTCCAATTATGTGGTCCTGAATGCGAAGTTTACCGTAGATCCCACCACGGAAGCCTACCAGGCGGCCGAAGTGTTGGAAATAAAGGTTCCTGCCCTTTCCATAGACCGGAGTACAGTGACGCCAGTCTTTCTGGCCTTCCACGACAGGCGAGAAAGTTATGGCAGCCTCGGCAGCCACGACAGCTCTACCATTCTCAGGAGTTGGATTAAGGATGCCAATACCATTTGCATTGAGAAGTTCGATGCGTTTGACCAGAACGGGACGCTCTACTTCTACATTGCCACGCTCTATCCGCAACTGAATCAGGGCATAAAGACCACCAAAAGCACCAACGAGGGGGTAGTGGCAACAGAAGATACCCCCAACTTCAGTTTTGGAAGTAGCCCGGTCCTGGTTGTCAATGAGCACTGGGTCTTCCTAAAAGCGGAAATCAACTGTACGGAACCCGGCAAAACCGATTCCCTCTGGGCCTTGGGGATAAAGAAGCTGCCGAATGATATCAGTTGCTTCGTTCCAGCATTCGGCAACAAATCCCAATACCATTACGACTGCATGGGTTTCTCAGAGATAATCATCAAAGAGGGACGTGTACACAGCAGTGTACGTACGCGCCAGGGGCCATCGACTCTTATCTATGCCTTCCTGGTACGTGGCGATAACGAAGGGTATCCTATCGAAGCCATCCCTCAGGCGCAGGGAGATGAACTTGTACGTGCCGCAGTGGACGAAACATCTTCCTACGACCCGGAACTCTTCCTCGCTGGAACTATGGAGTTGGGGCTTGATCCATTCCTCTATTCCGTCGTTGCCGAAGGTGGAAGCACGGGCACAAACTCCAGCCTTGGATATGTCTTCCTGCACAATGCACACATTATTCCTGATGGTACCGGCATCTTCTATTGCCGCAGCAAGAAAGAAGGGAGCCTTGCCATTGGCTTTACCAGCATAAGCATGCGTTCTCAATATGATTCAAACAATGGGTATTGTATGTGTGCGCTGACTAAGCACGAAAGATATGAGCTGTTTGACACCACCTTCTACATTAGCTTTTAAACTACAAACGTATGTTCGCAATTACAGGAAATAATTTTGGAGCCGCAGCATCGGCCATCAACGTAAATGCGCTGGTGTCCATTAGTACCTTGATCCTTAACGGCAGCATTGAGGTTGACACGACAGATCCGGAGTATCAGGAAGCGGAGTCCCTGGAGCTTGATCTGGAGGGAGTAGAAATCCCGAACAGCGCTCCTTCCGCAGTCCTCCTGACAGCGGTTTCCAACGGCGTGAAGGTGGCCACGATTGCAAAGTCGCAGTTGGTCAGCCAGGACAAACTCCAGATAGAGAAAGTGGCGGCCTGGGACAAGTTCGCCAACTACAGGATTGTCTTCCAGTGCATCTATTTCCCGCGTGGGAGACAGTTTACAGCCAACAAGTTGTACCCCACTTCGTTGTCTGCGAGCAATACGCCGGCAAGTATCACGGGAGGAAGCGGGCAGTTGTATCTGAGAGATGAGTATTTCTACATCTTCATGAGATTCTACACTTTCTCCACTGAGAATGCAGGAACGCCCATCGAGTTAACGATAACGGGGGCAAACAACCTGGAAGAAACCACGGTGCTGCTCATTTACAACAATACGGCCCTTGAGTCGGATGGAAGCGGCTACGTTGAGGCAACCATCGGGAACGGAAAACTGACCATCCCCAATGGTCTGCCTCAGGAAGCCCTGGATGGGGAAGATTTCAAGTTCTTCAAAGGGGTTTTTATCAGATAGCGTATTATGGCCAAGAGTGAACTCACACGGCTTCAGGGCGCAATCGCCATCGCCAGTTTCTCTGCAGGAGTGCTGATTGCCATGGTATGCCTGTTCTTCATTGAGCCCCTGGGCGAGATTGCTTCGTCGGCCATCTCCATTGTGAGCGAGCTTCTGGTCCTATGCGGTGCCATCCTGGGCGTGAAGGCCAGCTACGATACTAAGTTCCGGAAATTTGAGAATGAACTGCGGCACAAAGCCGACAAACCAGAATAAAACCTAAACTATGAGAACCTCCGTCATCTTTGCTTTTGCGCTTCTTCTTTCCGCTTGCGGTGTTGCTCGGCCCGTTCTGGACCGGGACAACACCACGACGGAGGTGAAGACGGTGGTGGAGCTGGTGCATGACACGACCACCGTAGAGTTGCCGGTGTATGTTGAGCGGGTGGCCACAATGGATACCGTTTCAAGACTGGAGAATAAGTTTGCGGTTTCCGAGGCCCGGGTGAGCGGGGGAGTCCTGCAACACACGCTGGAGACGAAGGCGGTGAAGCTGCCGGTACCTGTGGAGAGCAAGATTGTTTACAAGGACTCCCTGGTGTACCGGGATCGGGTGCAGACCATCACCAAAGAGGTGGAGAAACCGCTTAGTGGATGGCAGAAAGCAAAAATACGCGTTGGTGGTGTATGTTTCTTTATTGTAATCATTTATGTAATTTACCTAATTCTACACTTTATTTATAAACCCAATCTTTTCAAACTATGAAGTACATTCCTTCTATCGCTTTCGAAGAGATGTCTGGCTCCGCCAAGGGCGTGACCGCAGCGAAGGTCAAGAGCCGTAAGTACATCCGTAACCGTGGCTACGGTGGTAGCACCCGTACCGCTTTCCAGGCCTCCGTGAAGGCTGTGTTCAAGCAGCTGAGCCAGGCATGGAAAGGTCTGACCAACGCACAGATCCTGGCATGGAACGCCGCCGCCAACACCGCCGAGGGCCGCTCGGTGCTGGGCACCAAGAGCAAGATCAGCGGCTCCAACCTGTTCATGCGCCTGAACTACTGGGTCGTGTATTGCGGTGGCGCAATCAAGACCGCTGTGCCCACCCTGGCAGGTGTTCCTACGCCTGAGGATGCCACCGTGGTTCTGACCCCTGCGGCCATGACCTTCCAGCTGGACGATGTGCCGGCTGAATCTGCCAACCTGAAGCTGGTCATTCTGGCTTCCGAGCCCCAGGGCAATGGTATCACCAAGGCCTACAGCAAGGCGGCCGCCTTTGACGCCCCCTGCAACGTGACCGACGAGGACATCGACATCAAGGCCAAGTACGACGCCAAGTACGGCGCCCCGTCCGCCGGCGCCCCCAGGGTGTTCTTCAAGTATTTCTTCGTGAACACCGTCACCGGCGAGAAGTCCGGTGAAAAGATGGTCAGCGCTGTACTGAGCAACGGTTAGTCTCCGGCGGCCTTGAGCCTGCTTCTATAATCAGCGAGCCCCGACAGAGTAAGTCTGCCGGGGCTCGTTTATTAATTCCTGTGAAGGATTCTTAGTCGTTCTCGTCAAGTTGGAAGATGGTTTCGACCGGTTTGCCAAAATGGCGGGCAATCTTTATGGCCAAAACGGTAGAGGGGAGGTAACGCCCGGATTCGATAGAAATGATGGTGTTGCGGCTTACTCCCACGGCGTCGGCCAACTGTTGCTGGGTTATGTCCAGAATGGCCCTTTCTACACGAACTGTGTTTTTCATAAGGCCTGGTCCTTTTTGGATTGACGGAGAAGCAAGCGGAAGATCAGATAGTATAAGCCAGCACCTGCTATGGGCAGGACAATAAGAAAAAGTTCACTCAAAAATAGGCTTATGGTTCCGACATTACTCGTGAATAAATCGAGCAAATGCAACTCCAGTGTAAGGCTCAAGAGTAAGAAAACTACGAAAAGAACATAACCGGTTAGCCCCAGGGCCTTGAGTCGCAGGCCGGAGATCATTTCGTCTTCTACCTTCTCCTTGGAGAGGGTAATGAAGAACAGCGAGGCAATGAGAACGATGTGAGAAGATTTTGCCAGATACCAAACCACATCAATATTATGTGTGGTATATGAGATGATAATCTTGGCAACTACAATGAGAGCCGTTAGGAGAAGAAGCCACCAGCCAATCTTCTGGCAGGAGTGTGGCATAAGGATACTATTGCTATTCATGGCGTTTACTTGAATTGTGTTCCTTGTGCAAAGTTAAGTATATTTTTCATAATGCAAAATAAACTTTGCATATTTTTGTGACTTATTCACAATTTTT
>OMQK01000279.1 GCA_900313205.1 uncultured Bacteroidales bacterium
CCAATTACGTTGCCAATTATGATATCGGCTCTCATACATACATTGAGAACGTGGACCTTCTCCTGAACGATGGCCCCAGCGCTTTTGGCAATGGCGTGGAGGTTTCTGTCCTCAATGAGACCGGCGGCCGCGAGGTTAAGATCTATGACCGCCTGAGCGCCCAGATAGCCTATGTCCTGGCCATGTATCGCCACAGGCCTCTCCTCATCAAGAAGATTAATGACATGATTGAGGATTATGCGGCCTCCCAGGTATCTGAGAGGGGGCGCATAGGTGATTACGTCTCTATCCGTAACACCCGCCACATCAACGGCGTGAGGATAGGGGATTACGCGGTCATAAGCGGCGCCAGCCGTCTCCGCAACGGTACTGTGCATTCAAACAAGTATGCTCCTGTTACCATTGCGCACGGGGTTATTGCCGACGATTTCATCATCTGCAGCGGTTCCCATGTGGCCGATAACACCACCTTGGAGCGTTGTTTCGTGGGCCAGGCCTGCCGCCTTGGACACGGCTACAGCGCCTCCGATTCCCTGTTTTTCAGTAACTGCCAGGGAGAGAACGGCGAGGCCTGCGCCATCTTCGCGGGGCCTTTCACGGTCACTCACCACAAGAGTACGCTCCTGATTGCCGGTATGTTCTCATTCATGAACGCAGGTAGCGGCTCCAACCAGAGTAACCATATGTATAAGCTTGGCCCCATCCACCAGGGTATCCTGGAGCGCGGTGCCAAGACGGCTTCAGATTCCTACATCCTCTGGCCTTCCCGCGTTGGCGCCTTCTCCCTTGTGATGGGCCGCCATGTAACCCACTCGGATACATCCCATCTGCCGTTCTCATACCTCATAGAGCAGCAGAACACAACATATCTGGTGCCCGGAGTGAACCTTCGCAGCGTGGGTACGGTCCGTGATGCCCAGAAGTGGCCCAAGCGTGACAGCCGCAAGGACCCTGACCGCCTGGACTGCATAAATTACAACCTCCTGAGCCCCTACACCATCCAGAAGATGTTCAAGGGCATAAAGCTCCTTAATAACCTTCAGTACTCTTCCGGAGAACTGTCCGACATATATTCCTATCACAGCACCAAAATCCGCAACTCATCCCTCCGAAACGGCATCCGTTATTATCAGATTGCCATCACAAAGTTCCTTGGAAACTCCATCATAAAGAGGCTGGAAAAGCTGCCTGCAGGTGCTTCTGACAAGGAAATCCAGGAGGCCCTGAAGCCCACCTGTCCAATCGGCCAGGGTATCTGGGCCGATCTTAGCGGCCTCATTGCCCCCAGGGATGCCATCAAGGATATCATAGAGCGTGTGGAGAGGGGAGAGATGACTCTCCAGGGCCTCTTCGACGCCTTCCAGAACCTTCACGCATGGTACTACGACGCAGAGTGGACCTGGGCCTATGACAAGTATGAGGAGTTCTTCGGATATCCGCTTGAGAGCATCACCGCCGAGCAGGTTATTGACATAGTGGAGCGCTGGAAATCGGCGGTTATCGGCCTTGACAAGGAGCTCTACGAGGACGCCCGCAAGGAATTCAACCTTGCCTCCATGACCGGTTTCGGGGCCGATGGCGACCGCGAGATCAAGGAGCGTGACTTCTCCGAGGTCCGCGGCGACTTCGAGTCTAATTCCTTCGTCACCGCCGTCCTTGAGCATATCAAGGTGAAGGAAGCCCTTGGAAATGAACTGATTGAGCGCCTTAAGAGATAGATGCAGGAAAATGGTCTCATACAGGAACTGCCTCTAAGCGTTCCTTTCTTCCGTAAAGAGGTGGAAGCTTTCCTCCGGGAAAACGGCCTCCGCATGGAAGAGCTGGACCATTATTATGCCTTCACGTCCCCGGACGGCTCTATCCTTGCCGGCGCCGGGATCAAGGCCGATATCATAAAGTGCGTTGCCGTGGCCCCTTCTGCCCGTTCAGAAGGCTTCATGCTGCCTCTTCTGTCCAGGATTGTATCCGATGCAGCTGCTAAGGGCATCCTGAATCTCAAGGTGTTCACGAAGCCTGAGAATCAGGAGATTTTTCAAAGCATAGGGTTCAAGGTTCTTGCCAGTGCCCCCAAGGCCATACTTATGGAGAATGGCCGGGGCCTGGAGAAGTACTGCGAGTACCTCTCCGGCATTTGCCATGCCTCCCTTTCTCGTCATGCCCGGCCCCGACCGGGCATATCCGGCGTCATCGTGATGAACGCCAATCCCTTCACCCTGGGGCACAAATACCTCATTGAGAAGGCTCTGGAGCAGGTAGACCACCTCTTCGTGATCCCCGTAAAGGAAGACGCCTCCGCCTTCCCTTACCCTGAGCGCCTTGCAATGATCCGCGCTGCCGTCCAGCCTGACAGTTCCGTCATGCCCGACTCCGATCGGGCATCTGCCCTGCCTGCGGCAGAGCAAAATTATTTTTCGGGACGGTGCCCGAAAAACCAATTTTCCTCTGCCAACGCCAGCCCTGCGCACGCAGATGCCCGTATCACGGTGCTGGAACGTTCCCCACGTATTTCCTGAAGGACCTCTCTGATGCAGCAGAGACGCAGATGACCCTGGACATTGACCTCTTTGAGAGGCACATCATGCCGGCTCTTGGTGCTCCGGTCCGCTTTGTGGGTTCCGAACCCCTGGATCCTCTCACCGCCCGCTACAATGCCCTTATGCATAACGCTGTGGTCATTCCCCGGCTTGTCATGCCCGACTCCGATCGGGCATCTGCCCAGCCTTCGGCAGAGCAAAATTATTTTTCGGGACGGTGCCCGAAAAACCAATTTTCCTCTGCCAACGCCAGCCCTGCGCACGCAGATGCCCGTATCACGGTGCTGG
>OMQK01000105.1 GCA_900313205.1 uncultured Bacteroidales bacterium
TTCCTATCTTCTCAATGTATTCCCGATGTCGAAGGATCATCCGTTGGTCCTCCTTAATGGTTTCGTGGACAAGATGCTATGGTTTCGTTGCCTGCAAGATCGCGGGTATATTGGTTTTGAACTGGGAGTAACGGATCTGGAGGCCTATATCATAGAAAGGAATCTGTTGGATGATTTCACGGATTTCGTTTACTCCGTGAGCGGACAGAAGTTTACATTTGCAAAGCCACAACGTGGCGATCGGTTTCTGTTTTGTTTGATTGACGGGAAGAAGATTGCTTTCTCCGCTATTGAATCGACAGGGACGGCTTCATTGACTCTGCTTTATTATTGGTTGTCCAAGCTTTATGATGCGTCGTTTGTCTTTATTGATGAGTTTGATGCCTTCTATCATTACGAATTGGCTTATGAAGTTTGCAAACGCTTGTTTGAGAAGTCTTGTCAAGTTATTTTGACGACGCACAATACTTCGCTTATGACCAATGACTTATTGCGACCGGACTGTTACTTCCTAATCGATGGGAAGCATGTGAAACCGTTGAATAAATGTACATCCAAAGAATTACGTCTGGGACATAATCTTGAGAAGCTTTATCGAGGGAACGGGTTTACGATATGATACTGTTTGTATTGGAGGGAGAGCGTCCTGATTTAAAACTGTATCGGACGATGATGGAGGTATGCGGCGTCGTGGGAGATACGATTGCTGTTGTATATGGATGTAATATTGATGCGCTTTACCATGAAATGATCGGTTTGGGTGACGGTGCTGATATCGTAGAACTCTTAAGAGATAAATACGAAGGAACGCCATCGAATCCTTTCGAAGGGGTATCCCGCTCAGATCAATTCTCAGAAGTATACTTGTTCTTTGATTACGATTTCCACGACGTCAATCGGCCACCACAAGTGCTTAATGGCCAACTTGAGTACTTGCTGGATTATTTTGGGGAAGAGACGGACCATGGCAAGCTGTATATTAATTATCCGATGATTGAATCGATCAGGTATACGAAGGAACTGCCTGATAGTAACTATTACCAGTATACTGTTTCTCGTGAGGATTGTCGTTCTTTCAAGAGGGTGGCTGCCAGTTTCTCTTTCTATCCCAATATGGACTTCCTGCTGAGAGGAGACGCGCAGAGCCGAGCTCAATCATGGGAGTTGTTGAAAATTCAGAATGTGGCGAAGGCGAATTTCATTTGTAATGGTGTGAACGAGTATCCCCCTGTTGAAATGGGAAGTATCTCTCAACGTATGATTCTCCAGCGTCAAATCGATGAGTTTGAGTCATTGCCCGATTGTAGACTCTCTGTCTTGTCTTCCTATCCGATTATGCTGTTTGAATGGTTGGGTAAATGATAATTCCTCTATCTGCTTTATATTTGAAAACTACTTCCCCAATGCATCTCTCCAGTCTTGTCTTCACCGACTCGCTCCTCTTTCCTTCTCTTTATAGACTTCTCGTTAGCGGCCAACATGTTGGAGTTGGTCATGTTGCCGGTTCAGATTCTGGTCTTAGGAACCCCTTACATCGCCGATTCTCATATTTGGTCTTTTAAAGGGTGTTCGTAAGTCATAGATTAAAACACCGGTTGCGGGATGTTCTAAGACTCCCGAACCGGTGTTTTTGAATATAATCCTTTGCTGTCCCATATACAAAGGTTTGCGGGACGTGCTACATCTTCCTCCCGGCCTTTTTCTCGGGCTTGGGCTGGCTAGACACCAGCTTGCGGTAGCGCTCGAGCTCGGCCGTCGTCCGGAGGGTCTTGTTGATGCCGTTGCCGGCCAGGATCTTGGAGATGATCTTCCGGCTGTTCTCGTCCAGGTGGTCCGTGAAGAGGGCGAGCATGTTGTTCTTCTGGTGGTTCAAGACTTCATCATCCTTCAAGATGGTCAGGAAGGTGTGGGCGATGAGGGCGGTATTGTAGGAGCTGCTCTTTACTATGACCTGGCCACCGATGCGAAAATCCCGATGTTGCCCTCATGTTTCATGGAGATTGATGGTATCAAGCATTTCCTGACCGAAAGGTTTGACCGGAAGGACGGGAAGAAGATCCTCACCCAAACGCTTGCTGCCATTGACCCTGATGCCTACAGCTACGAGGACCTTTTCAGGACTTGTCGCAAATTGGACATACCGCCCGCCGAAATGACTGCCCTCTTCAGGCAGGCTGTGTTCAATTTCCTGATGAATAACACGGATGACCACAGAAAGAGCTTTTCATTCATGATGGATGAGAATTACAAGTGGCATTTGACGCCCGCCTATGATCTAACGTTCATCATTGCCGACAATGCTGTTTCTCCAGAAAAGACGCACTGTATATCGCTTCGTGGCAAGTATACGGGAATCACGGAGGATGATCTCATTCAGTTTGCGATTCAGAACGACATTAAGGCACCGGAATCCATCATCAACGACATCTGGAACGTCTCGTTGAAGTTCGAGGAGTATGCTCATGCAAATGGTATCAATGGATACTACACCGAAATGATTTCAACGACTCTGAATGAACTTGGAAGGACCAAAGATCTTCATATTGAGAAAGTCTCCACCCGCATTGGGGATACGGAGCTGCGTGATATCCAATTTGAAATGACCACGAAAGGGAACATCCATCTTTGGGCTACCATCCACTGTAAGAGGAGGAAGGTCGTCATAACTAGCAGTAAACCTCTTTATAAGGAGATCGTTGACAAAGGATTCAATCTGATGTCCAGAGATAAAAAGGCTCAGATTTTCAAGCAAGCATTCAGTAAACTGATTACTTCATCTCCGGTAAACAACTCATCAA
Source organism: uncultured Bacteroidales bacterium (assembly GCA_900313205.1). GTDB lineage: Bacteria > Bacteroidota > Bacteroidia > Bacteroidales > UBA932 > Cryptobacteroides. The sequence continues at coordinate 2,799 of OMQK01000105.1, forward strand.
AGAATACCGACAGCAGATAACCATCTTTTCTGGGAGACCACAAACGCGGGTCTCCCAGATCTCAACGGAGGCTTGCCTACAGAAACAAAGCCAAGGTGTAATAATAGTATGTGAGTCACCGAGAGGGGACTCCGTGAACCGCTCTCAGGCTTGAGATGCAGTTTATTACTGCGCACAACCTATGCGTATGCAGATAGAATCGCCTCCTGTCGAATTCCAAGGGAGCGCGTGGTAATGGCAGTCGGAATGGAATCAAGTAAGGGTAAGCTCAGAACTAGTCAGCAATATCAATGCAAAGTAGAACTTCGTGTGCTAATTCGTTAACGGGAAACAGGTATCATTTGTTCTTGTGCTTTAATTGGTTCTCTTTGGATAAGAAGAATGAATTCTCTATTGCCCATTCGGGGTCTTTCTCACTCAGTAAGTCTATCAAGCAAACAAGTAGTCCATTATCATTTGTTATGTAACTTTGATTAGAATGATAAACACCGGTTGAAACGAATCTCCCTAATGAAACTGTGTCATGCTGACCTGAAGAATAGATGCTCTCAATAACATAAAACACATCAATGCCAGGACCATTATGATAAGATTCAAATACCGTGATAGAATCGATTTGAAGCGCGTAAGGCTTCCAATGTTCACGCGGGACAAAATGTAATGAATCTGCGTTCTTACTACTCTCAAGGAGCGAGATTAAGTCCAAAGCCAAAAGCGAATCCGTATGAGATGAGGATGAAAGGCATAGGCTTATTTTCCGAGTGAGTTGATCTCCCATGAAAAGTTTGGGGCCGATGGCGGCAAAACGAGTTATATTTAGATTTGAATAGTACAACACAATAGAATCAATCGTCGGCGATACTTCCGTTCCCTTTTGATCAAATTTTAGAGGAATCCATGAGCACTGAAAAGAGAGTATCACACTTAGAATAACGATTATCGAAAGCTTATACTTGTTATTTTTCATTGGTCAGTTATACTTCATTGGTCAGGACGCGTATGGACCGCTGCTCAATCAATTTCCCTTCCCGTTATAGATTCCGCCCGTGAATGGATTGGGGTGGAGGGGCATGTCTTTTTTGTTTCAGAAAGAAATCCGATAACTGATACTCGGCATAATGGGAAGCAGGGAGATCTGCTTCCATTCCTTCGTTTCGGCGTCGTAAGTGATGAGGAAGGGGTTGTGGCGGTTCGTGAGGTTGTATACGCCCAGATTCAGTCGATGCTTCGCGCGGGCCGACTCCTTTTCCAGGTACCAGCCGGCATCCCAGCGGAAGAAGGTGGGCATCCGGTAGTTGTTCATGCCGGAATACAGGTCGACAGTGAACTCTTCCCCGGTCAGTGACGGGACCGAATAGTGGCCGATGGGAACCGTCTCCCAACAGCCGGACTGGAGGGTGACCAGGGTGGTTACGCCCATCTTGAACCGTTCGCGCTGGACGAGCGTATAATCCCCGGTAACATTGAGCATGTGCCGACGGTCGAACTTGGCCGGGAACCACTCGCCACCATTCAGCCGGTCGAAGAGGCGGTCTGTCTTGGAAAGGGTGTAAGCTATACGCGTATCCAGTCGTTTGCCGTGGTATCCATAGGTGACTTCCACTCCGAACGACCGTCCCTTTCCGGTATAAACCCCGTTCCGCCAGCTGCCTAAGGAAGCTTTGAACAAATCGCCACCATCGGCGAAATACAGCAGGTTGTCCATCCACTTCCAGTAGCCGCCGAAGCTCCAGGAATGGCCGCCGGCATCACCAAACAGGCCGCCATAGACTTGATCGGCCGTCTCCGGCGCAAAGTCCTGGTCCGAAGGAACTACCATATCCAGCGACCAACCCAGAGGCAGCCCTTCCAAGGTATGATAGAACTGCGCCAGATGGTCCACGGTCCCTTCCAGGCCGATCCAATCCGCCAGACGCCATCGGCCCAACAGGCTGAATTCACCCTTGCCGATATTCTTCCCGTAGTTCCCGGATGTCCGGTGCAGGCTGTAGCGAAGGGCTCCGCGAACCTGGATACGTTCACCCACCTGGTAGTTCGCCTGAGCATGGGCCATCCAGGTGTGGCTCGCCATCCGGTTGTCGGAGATTCTGGCCGAATGTTCCGGACGCAGCAGGCTTCCGGAATAGCTGGATGAGGCACCGGGATTGAACAGGCCCAGCCGCCACTGCAAGCCGCCGCTGACGGTCCAACGCTCACTGGCGCGCCAGTTCATCTGTGTCTGGACCGACATCTCCCGGAGACTGTCGCAGACAGCGAAGTAATTCTTCACCGTCTGCTCGGGAATCAAGATACCGCCCATGGAAGACTGGTCCACAATCACGGACTTCTCCTGCGCCTGCAGGGAGGCCCGGCTGCTCCAGTATCCGCTGGCGTTGAGTTCCACTTGCTCGCCGAAATGGCGAATCCACTCCACGCGGCCGATCAGGTTGGACCAACCCATCCGGTCCTGCGTATTCCCTCCCTGGGTGAACCGATAGTCGTCCTTGCTCCGGAAAACGGTTAAATCCAACGTCTGACGGTCGTCCAACCGTACATGGACCTTACCGTACACATCGTAGACGAGCGTCGACAAGCCGCTGATTTCCGGAATCATCTTATCGACGAGTCCGAATTCCAAACCCAACGGGGAGTAGCGGGCGGCAACGACGGCAGACACACGGTCCTTGACGATGGGCCCGTTGGCCTGGGCGCTGAGCATGAAGTTGCTCACGCTGCCGGAGCCGTGCCACTGACGCATGTCGCCATCGGCCGAATGCAGGCGGATATGGGATGCCGTCAGGTTGCCCACGTCCGAACTGAAACCGCCCACCTGGAACTCGGTCTTGTCGACCACATCGTTGGACAGGGCCGTCGTGAACCCCAGCAGGTGGCTGGCCCCATAGACTGGCACCCCATCCAGCGTAACGACATTCCCGCCGAGGTTGCCGCCGCGGACATAGATGGACGAAGTTCCATCGGCCCCGGTGGAAACCCCAGGCAGGGTCTGGATGAACTTAATATAGTCCGATTCGCCCATCGGAGACACATGGTTGCGGATTTGGTCCGAGCCCACCACTTGCACGCCCACGATCCGGCGGATGCGGGAGTCCTCGATCTTTGACGCCCTCAAAGTGTCACGAATCACGACTTCCTGCGCCCACAAAGGCATTCCATTCCCAATGAGAA
>OMQK01000184.1 GCA_900313205.1 uncultured Bacteroidales bacterium
ATCCGCGGTATAGACAGCAAGTTGTTTCAGTCACTTTATAAATCCGATGTCTCAAAATTCATTGCCGCTATCCAGGAAGATATAAAAAACAGCAGGGAACATGGCAATGCGTATCCCATCAGGTCCCAGGATAATAATTACTACTACGACCGCCTCTCTCCCGGATCATATGAGTTCTTTATGCTGGGCTGTGACCTTGCCGGAGATCTTACCGGTGAATATTCCAAGGTTTCATTTAACCGTGCGCCTACGTCCACGGTCACTTATTATTACAGCAAGTGGCTTGGAAAATGGGAGGTGAACGGTGATGTCTGGAATATTGAGGCTGGGGAGTATAATTCTTCTTTTGAGATAACAGGCATTGCGGGGATAAACGCAAAATTCAAAGCAGTAATTGGATGGGACGGAGAGCTGCTTTTCCGTGGCGGATACTACGCCGATGTATCTGAAACGGACAGGTATTTTGTGTATAGTTATACTGGCTCATACCTGTACTCTTATTCCTGCCCTGCTTTGAAGGCCGTTATGGACGATTATCTGAAGTGTGCCCAGATGAGCGGTTGCATAAATCCTTATACCGGGGAGTTATTTGAAGGATTTGCCATCTATTCGTACCGGGAGGCCGATTATATTCCATTTGACGTTCGGGAAAGGATGAACCGTGAACATGAAGGCGTATTTCCTTCGGAGGAGAATTATTTTGGCCGATGGGCGCCGTACGAGTCATTCCTGGGTGACTGGGATGACGGTACCCGTTCATTTACCCTTCAGGCGGAAGAATGGGGCAAAAGCTTCAGGATGACAGACAACACGGAATACCAGACATTCACAGACATTATCCTGGATTATTCACCTGAATATGGACACCTTACCATCTCAGAGCAGATAATCTACCAGAGTGGCTCATAGGCTTTTATACTTACCGGGGCCGATAGAGACATCGATGCCCGGTATCGCCCTTATTATCCGGAGTATTCAACAGAACTGGGGACGAAATTTTGTAACGTTTACATGTACAGGGACGGCGGCCTGTATTTTGACGGGGAGTACCTTGACGACCATCTGCTGTGGAATTTCGGCATTGTCAGTGTGAGATATAACGCAGACAATTCCATTTATGCATGGGAGTGGTACGTATATGATGAAGAGGTGTTCCACACAAATGGAAAAACTTTTTATCACCCGTCAATATAATGCGGCCCAGCCGTTTCCCTGTCTCACGGGAAAGGAACGAGGCCAGGTACACAAACCCGCCGATTTCCTGCTAGAGGGAGACGTTGCTTGTCACCCGGCGAATTGTTTGCCTGGCTAGTCCAGGCTGTGGATTGCCAGGCCGCTGCGGAGTTTGGGCTCAAACCAGGTGGTCTTGGGAGGCATGATGTTGCCGGTATCGGCAATATTTATGAGCTGGTCCATGGAAACGGGATACAGCGCAAAGGCCACCTTCATTTCTCCGGAGTCTACGCGGCGGGAAAGTTCTCCAAGGCCGCGGATGCCGCCCACGAAGTCTATCCTCTTGTCTGTGCGGAGGTCCTTGATGCCAAGGATCTTGTCAAGGACAAGGTTACTTAGGATAGTGACGTCAAGTACCCCGATAGGGTCATCGTTATTGTACCTTCCGGGCTTTGCCGTGAGGCTGTACCATTTGTCTCCAAGATACATGGAGAAATTATGAAGGCCGATAGGGGCATACGGCTTTGCCGGACGCCCGCAGCGGGGCTTGGTGGCAACTGCCACGTCAAAGTCCTCTTCCAGGGCCTTAAGGAACTCTTCCTCCGTGAGGCCGTTCAGGTCCTTCACCACACGGTTATAATCAATGATTGCGAGGTGACTTTGAGGGAAGCAAACTGCCATGAAGTAGTTATACTCCTCATTTCCCGTGTGGTGAGGATTCTGAGCTTTTTTCTCTGCGCCAACGCGTGCAGCGGCGGCGGTACGGTGGTGACCATCGGCCACATAGAAGGCGTCTATGTCATTGGTGAAGATTTCAGTGATACGCTTGATTACTGCGTCGTCCGAAATTACCCAGAAGGTGTGGGTGAACTTGTTCTCGTCCACAAACTTGTATTCCGGCTTTCCGGCTGCGGCATTGGCCACAATCTTGTTGAGTTCATCGTTGTCCTTGTAGGCAAAGAACACGGGCTCAATATTGGCGTTCTGGATACGGACGTGGACCATTCGGTCGTCTTCCTTGTCCTTGCGGGTGAGCTCATGCTTCTTGATTATGCCCTGGGCGTAGTCATCCGTGTGGGCGCAGAGGACAAGGCCGTACTGGGTGCGCTTTCCCATGGTCTGGGCATACACATAGTATTTCTCCTTGTCTTCACGGACCAGCCAGCCGCGCTCCTTCCAGGCCTTGAAATTCTCCACGGCCTTGTCATAGGTGCGCTGCTCGTGCTCTCCGGCAATGGGAGTGAAGTCAATTTCCGGCTTTGTGATATGCAGGAGGCTCTTTTCTCCGGCCATTGCCAGGGCTTCCTCGGAGTTAAGGACATCGTAGGGCGGAGCCGCTACTTCAGTGACCAGGTTCTTGGGCGGGCGTATTGCCGCAAAGGGTTTTACACGTACCATATTATTTGTTTACTTGGAATTTACGGTTACCGGTTGCAAAGAAGTCCACAATCTGGCGAGCGGCGGCAAGGCCGGCGTTGACATTTGCCTCGGCGGTCTGGGCACCCATTTTCTTGGGAGTTGCAAAGACGCGGTAGCCGAAGTTCTTGGTGAGGCGGTCATAGTTGTCCGGCATGACGTCAGTGACATACTTGAGGTCTTCGCGCTCTGAAAGTGCCTGGAACAGGCCATCTTCATCGATTACCTCCTTACGGGCGGTGTTCACAAGGGTAGCGCCCTTGGGCATACGCATTATAAGGTCATAGCCGATGCTCTTAATTGTGGAAGGAAGGGCCGGGATATGGATTGAAAGGTAATCGGCCGATGCATAAAGCTCTTCCACGGAATGGACGGGCTGGGCGCCGCCGGCAATGATCTGCTCATCCGTAAGGAAGGGGTCCAGGGCCGATATTTCCATCCCAAGGGCCTTTGCCTTCTGGCCCACCAGACGGCCCACGTTTCCGTAGGCCTGCACGCCAAGGCGCTTGCCCTGGAGCTCTGAGCCCGTTGCGGGAGTGAAGTGGGTGCGGGCCATGAAGATCATAAGGCCAAGGGCAAGCTCTGCCACTGCATTTGAGTTCTGGCCGGGGGTGTTCATCACAACCACGCCATGGGCCGTAGCGGCCTCAAGGTCCACGTTGTCAAAGCCGGCGCCTGCACGCACCACGATCTTTAGCTTAGGAGCTGCGTCAAGTACCTCTGCGGTCACTTTATCAGAACGGATGATAAGGGCCTCTGCGTCTGCAACTGCAGCCACAAGGTCTGACTGCTCCGGGTACTTTTCAAGTTTTACAACCTCATGGCCTGCGGCCTTGAGGATATCTTCAATGCCTTTTACAGCAGCAACTGCAAAGGGCTTCTGGGTTGCTAATAATACTTTCATTATTTATGAAGTTTTTCAAATTCCTGCATGCAGTCTACAAGTGCCTGGACGTCTTCCACGGTGCAGGCGTTATACAGGGAGGCGCGGAAACCGCCTACGCTGCGGTGGCCCTTTATGCCCACCATGCCGCGTTCCTTTGCAAAGGCAAAGAAGGGATCGAAGATGTCCTCGTGGCCTTCCGAAGGCACAAAGCATACGTTCATGAGGGAACGGTCCTCCTTGGCGGCAGTGCCCACGAAGAGGCTGTTGCGGTCAATCTCACTGTAGAGTAAATCGGCCTTCTTCTGATTGATCTTCTGGATGGCCTCTAC
>OMQK01000120.1 GCA_900313205.1 uncultured Bacteroidales bacterium
TCTTGACGATGTCCAGTATTATGGCGCGCTGAAGACTTTCACCACCACCGGCGCCAATACCAATCTGAAGTATACCGCGGAGGCCGTGGATCTGGGCCTGCCGTCCGGGCTGCTGTGGTCCAGGTACAATCTGGGGGCATCGGCCGAAGAAGAATACGGCGCTTACTTTGCCTGGGGAGAGTTGGATCCCAAGAACGACGATCTCTACGATTATGAGCACTACAAGTGGTGCGAGGGCACTGACGACACTATGACCAAGTACTGCATCCGCGAGGAATGGGGTACCGTGGACAACATCATGGAACTTGAGCCTGAGGATGACGTGGCCGCAGTGAAACTTGGTAACGGCTGGCGTATGCCCACCAAGGCCGATCAGGATGAACTCAGGGCAAATTGCACCTGGAAGTGGACCACCCGTAACGGCATTCCCGGCTGTGAGGTAACCAGTACCATCAACGAGGAAACGCTGTTTTTCCCTGCCACCGGCGCAAAAGTGGGCTTCGGCGGCCCCGGTTCATCGTTCAGCATCTGGTCCAGCACGCTGAGCTCTGGGCATTCCCGCTTTGCGTGGGTCCTCTGCGGAGACAATATGTCCTTCACCGAAGGCGGCGCCTACCGCTGCCACGGCCACGCCGTGAGGCCGGTGAAAGAAGGGGAGTAATTATAGAAAACCTTGTGTGGGATATTATAATAGATAGCGTATGCGTGGGGCTAAACGCTTGATACACAGTGAGATATGCAAAATCGTCTGCCGGATTTCTGGCAGACGTTTTTGTATAAGTGGCTGATATTCAGCCAGTTCCTTCCACGGGCTTTGGCATTATCCTGGTTGGTTATTGGCCCGCAACGATTGAAGTTTAGGCTGAACTTAGCGTTGCAAGGGTGCGGTACCGGCCATTTGGGTACCGTTTGATGTAATATCCCTTGGCCTTACGGGCGCCGATTGCCTCCACAAACTTGCGCTTGATTCGGGCTATGTTGGAATAGAATACCCGCTTGGATTCGGAGCAGAGGGACACCAGGGCATCTTCGCGGAGCGACGGATCATCAAAGCGGGATTCGTGGGCATAGATGCCCCAGAGTTCATCCCAGTGAAGCACCAGGTCATCGGACAGAAGGCCTTCCGGGTGGGCAAGGAAAAGCCGATAGATGGTGCTTTCTGCAGGGTTGAGGCAGAGTTTGGCCTGCTCTGATGGCAAATTGAACCAGCCCCGGCGGTTATCCGGAACTACTGGCCTTATATGACAGTTCTTTGACATACTGTGACTTTTTTGCAAAGATGTCATTGACCCTCTGCTTTTTCCAAAAGTTGGCAAGGCTTGCCAATATTTGGTGATTTCGAAAGATTTTTTATAAGAGCGTTGTTTACGATGTGTCAATTCCGCTTGGGGTATAGCGGGAGGCGTGGAGCTAAATGCCTGATACTCAGAATGATATGCAAAAACGTCTGCCGGATTTATGGCAGACGTTTTTATGTAAGTGGCTGGTAATCAGCAAGTTCCCTCCACGGGCGGCTGGGGGCATGGCACGGAGGACCTGGAGTGACGAGTTCCATCGGCAACAGATTATCGGACCATCTCCTCTTTTTTTCTATGAAGAAATTGCGTATATTCGCGTAAATAAATAACCGCATTATGTTTACACTCATTTCTTTACCATACGCACCGGACGCACTGGAGCCGGTGATCAGCGCCCAGACTCTGGGATTCCACCACGGAAAGCACCTGCAGGGCTATGTGAATAACCTCAATGCAGCGCTGCCGGGCAGTGGCTTTGAGGGACTGGAACTTGAGGAGATTGTCCGGAAGGCCAGCGGCGGCATCTTCAACAACGCCGGCCAGATTCTCAATCACAACCTTTATTTCACGCAGTTCAGGGCCCCCGGTCAGGCCGGGGGTGACGGGAAGGCCGATAACGCCCCCGTGGGCACCATCGCAGCCCAGATTGTGAAGCAGTTTGGCAGCGTGGAGGCATTCCAGGCGGAGTTCGTGGCCAAGGGCGCAGGGCTTTTTGGAAGCGGATGGGTATGGTTATCGGCCGACGATAAAGGTGAACTTGTGATAACCCAGGAGCCTGGTGCCGGAAATCCCGTCACCAAGGGTCTTAAGCCGCTCCTTACCTTCGACGTCTGGGAGCACGCCTATTACCTTGACTACCAGAACCGCCGTCCGGATCACCTGAAGGCTCTCTGGAGCATCGTGAACTGGGAAGAGATTGAGCGTCGCTATACACTCTGAAGCTTATGCTGAAAATCGGTGACAAGATGCCCTCCTTTGAGGTTCTGGACCAAGACGGAAACGTGGTAAGGTCAGAGGATTTTATCGGCAAGGGCCGAAAAACCATCATCTACTTCTACCCCAAGGACAACACCTCCGGCTGCACCGCCGAGGCCTGCTCTTTCAGGGACAGTTACGCCGCCCTTACCGCCGCCGGGTACAACGTTGTGGGCGTGAGCAAAGACAGCGCCAAGTCCCACACCGGGTTCCGCGCCAAGCACGGCCTGCCTTTCCGCCTTCTGGCCGATACATCCACCTCAATGCTCCAGGCCTTCGGCGCCTGGGGAGAGAAAAAGATGTACGGAAAAACGGTGCTGGGCACACTCCGCCGCACGTTCATCTTTGATGAGGCCGGCATCCTTGAGCGCATCATAGAGAAAGTGGACACCAAAAACGCCGCCTCCCAGGTCCTGGAAGGGTAAAACAAAATGAACCGTGAAGACCAAATAGCCCGCGTGACGCTGGCGGGGAGCGTGGTGAACCTGCTGCTGGTGGGCCTGAAGGCCGTGGCGGGCGTGGCGGGACACAGTGCGGCCATGGTGTCTGATGCCGTGCACTCGCTGTCGGATTTCATAACGGACATTGTGGTGCTGGTGTTTGTTCGGGTAAGCGCCCGGCCGCAGGACGAAGGCCACGATTACGGCCACGGGAAGTTTGAGACTCTGGCAACGCTGCTTATCGGCCTGGCTCTTGCTGCCGCGGCAGTTGGAATTGTGGTGTCCGGGGCAACCAAACTGGCGCAGTGGCTGCAGGGGGAGGAGTTAAAGAGCCCGGGCGCCATTGCCCTTTGGGCGGCGCTCATTTCCATCGGCGTGAAGGAAATCCTGTATCAATATACGCGTATCAAGGGCCGAAAACTTGATTCCAAGGCCCTGGAGGCCAATGCCTGGCATCACCGGTCCGATGCCCTCAGCTCCATTGGAGCGGCTATCGGCATTGGAGGTGCACTGCTTCTTGGCCCGCGCTGGGCCGTTCTTGATCCGCTGGCTTCAATTGTGGTGGGCGCAATGCTTGTGAAGGTGGCCTGGGACCTCCTGGGGCCGTCTTTTGGGGAACTCACGGACAGCTCACTTCCGGAAGAGACTGAGAAGGAAATGCTCCGGATTATCAGGTCTGTGGACGGCGTTGAGGACCCTCACAACCTGCGCACAAGGCGTATCGGCAACCGTATTGCCGCCGAGGTCCATATCCGCCTGGACGGCCGGCAGTCCCTCACAGAGGCTCATGAGAAGGCCTCTGAGGTGGAGCGCCGCTTCAAGGACCGCTTTGGGCAGCAGTCCCATATCATCGTTCACATGGAGCCTGTGAAAGAAAGTTAATTTTTTTCCAACCATTTGTCCCGGTCTTCCGTCTAACAGATGAAACATAAAAATTGATACAAGTTATGGAAGACATTTTAGTACCTATTTTCGTCTGCGTGGTTCTGCCCGTAACGGTTGTCTGGCTGGTAGCCCGTACACGTCAGAATGAGGCCAACAAGAAGGCCGATATCATGCTCAAGGCCATTGAGGCCGGCGTCCCGGTGGACATGGAACAGTTCAACACGGATAAGAAGAAGACTCCACAGACTATCAAGCAGGGGCTTCTTGACAAACTCTCCGGCGCGTGCATCACATCCCTGATGGGAATCGCCTTCATCGTGCTGTTTCTGGTGAATCAGTATGGGCCTGGAGTGGACTTCTTCTTTGACAATATGTTCCCAATCGCGGGTTTCATCTTGCTGGCGGTGGGTATCGGCCTTTTCATCTCATACTTTGTGGGTAAGAAGCTACTGGCAAAGGAGATAGAGGCAGAAGAACAAGCTCTTCAGAAGTAGAGAATGACCCAGGAGCGGTTCATAGCCGAAGTCCGGCAGCAGCAGGAGCCATTGAGGCGGTTCCTGCTTGCGCTGTGTGCGGGAAACGGGGCTCTGGCCGATGACATCGCCCAGGACGCCCTGGTCCGCGCCTATGTTGCTTCCGGCTCCTTCCTTGGCCTCTCCAAGTTCAGTACCTGGCTCTTCCGTATCGCATATAATTGTTACATAGATAATTGCCGTAAATCCCGCCCTGGGGATGCCCCTCTCCAGGAGGCGGTGGCTTTGCAATCCGGAGATTCCTCAGATCGCAGTTTCCGCTACCAGCAGCTCTACCTGGCGCTGGAAAAACTCCCGGAGAAGGAGAAGGCCGCAATTGCGCTATTCTACTTCGAGGACCGGAGCATCAAGGAGATATCGGCCATCCTTGATATGCCTCAGGGTACCGTCAAATACCAGCTTTCTATGGGCCGGCAACACCTTAAACAGCACATTCAGTTATGAAAGAGATAGAAGATTTCCTGCGGGAAAACAGGCCGATAACAAAGGATGATCCCACCTTTATCCTTGAGACTCAGCGCCGTATGGAGCAGGTGGAGGGGATTAAGGGAGAGGTAGACCGTCAGCGCCGCCACGGCCGCGTTGCGCTCATTCTGGCGCTTGCCGCCGGCCTTGCACTGGGTGTGTTTGCAACTGTGATTGCGTTCCTGTATCCTTTGGATGTAGAATCGGCCTCTGAGGGCATTGTACAAAGCGTGAGGCTGTTCCTCCAGAGCTACAGGCAGTATCTTCTGATGCCGGTGGCGCTTCTTGCAATTGTCCTTGGCATAGTGCTTTCCAGAAAGCCTGTGCGGCTATAGGCTGCTGAAATACTTCCACAGCGGAGCGGCCATAAGGGCCTGCAGGATCTGGTTCTCTTCCAGAAGCTGCCGCACGAATTCCGGCCTTTTCAGATAGACGTCAATGTCTTCCGTGGCGTCAAGGTGCTGACCGGAAACCTTTTTCACTCCAAGCGCAAGGAAACTGTGGGCCAGGTTGTTTGAGGTGGCGGGGTTGGGGGAGAGTGTCATCCATTCCTTCCAGGTGCCGCCGGCGTATCCGGTTTCTTCCAAAAGTTCCCTCTGGGCGGCCTGAAGGGGCGTTTCGCCTTTCTCAATTACCCCGCAGGGGAGTTCGTAGCAGGTGTTTCCAAGGCCGTGCCGATACTGTCTCTCCAT
>OMQK01000216.1 GCA_900313205.1 uncultured Bacteroidales bacterium
TGTTCACGTCGGCGATGTTGATCTCGCCGTCGCTGTTCACGTCACCGGGGATGGTCTGCGGGATGTCGGGATAGTGGCAATAGAACGATTTCAGGGCCAGCGTGTGATCGCCGGCTTCGCCGCCCAGCCGTTCAACCGCCCTCGCGACCAAGGGCTTCGCCCCTGGACCTCTCGGAGGTACGAGGTCCTGGCCGGGTCCCCGGCTCCGCCGCCCGGCCATCCCTCTTCCTCCAACCAAAGGGATGTCTCCCTTTGGAAACCCGAAACAGAACGATAGATATCAACCATAAAAACAGATAAAGCAAATGAGCCAGTACGTAGTTATTCACATGGAAAAGCGGATGGAGATCACCCCCGTCTTGGAGCGGCACATCCTCCGCGTCGAAGTCAAGTATGTCGAAGGTCAGCGCGTCGAGACTGTCTGGATGCCTGATAACGCTGATGCTAACAGGGCGATGATGAACCGGGAACTTGTTTCCCGGATTGTCACTGACCCGCTCACTGGGGAGAAGAAGCACCTGACGATCAACCAGGCCATCCGGAAGCGGATCGAGGATGCCGGCATCAAGAAGATCCACAAGGGGCAGAACCTCGCCATCGAAATCATCCTGACCGGTTCACCGGAAACGATGAACAAGATGAACGAGAAGCAGCTGGACCGGTGGGTCAAGGAGTCGATGGATTGGGCCGGGGAGCAGTGGGGGAAGGAGAACATCGTCACCGCCGTCCTGCACATGGACGAGAAGACGCCGCACATCCACCTTATCGTCGTCCCGATTGTCCAGGGTCTCAGCCGCACGAGCAAGAAGCGTGACGAGGAGCGCCGTCGCTCCGGCAAGGAAGTGAAGGCCCGGCCTCGGAACACCAGCGGCAACCGCCTGGCGGCGAATGAGGTCTTCACGGTCCCCAAGCTCTACGCGTACCATTCCAGTTACGCCGAGAAGGTTGGCGCCCACTTCGGTCTCGGCAGGGGCATCAAGGCAGAAAAGGGCAAGGAGTATAACCGCCAGCTTGAGCGTGAGCGGATGAGCAAGGAGTCGCTGATCGAGGACCTGACTTCTGAGTACTCCTCGAAGCAGGAGGCTCTGTTGACGCTCAACGACAGCCTGGCTCTCGCAGCGGCGAATCTTCAGAAGGTCAGCGAGGATGTCGCCAATGAAGAGGAGCGGAGGAACAAGGCGAAAAAGGAGGCCGATGACCAGGAAGCGCGTTATCGCACTACTAAGCAGTTGACCGAGGCATTGGAAGGATCCCTCGAGCAGGGGCGTAACCTCGAGAAGCAGATTGCCAAGCGCGAGGGGTATCTCAGGTCGCTTGCTTCAAAGTCGTTGTGGGATTTATTGCAGAAGATCCCCGAACTCATCAAGAAGGAGCTGACTCTTCTCGTGAACAAATATATCAAGGGTGAGGTCGTTTCCTTCAAGGAGGAAGAGTTGGCGATGAAGGGTGACAAGGGTGACGATAAGAAGATGTTCATGAGGATGGATTTCAAGTGGGAAGGAGACGGGAAGAACTATAAGATCGACGTTCGTGAAAGCGATGGTCTTGTATGGCTCAACCAGAAGCAGTGGATCCGGAAGAACGGGACGCCGTTTGTGATGCCTGAGGTTGCCGACTATTGCACCCGATCGCTGTCGCCCGAAGGGAAGGCGCTTGTCACCTCCTTGTACCGGAAGACCGAGTTCGCTCCCAGGAAGGAGGATCCGGTCGTACTCAAATTACAGGAGAAGTACGGCGACGTAGCCGTTGGTTCTGTTACTCCCCTCCGGACGGACGGCAAGGAGACCGGAAGGATGTATCACTTTACTACTTCCGGAAGGAACATGACCGCCGTTTGTGACTATGAAGCCAAAAGTATTAGTCTTTGTGCTGGTCATGCCAGAAAGGGAGCCCTGTATATGGAAAACTGGAAGACTCTCGGTGGCAAGCCCGCAGTCGCGGTCTATGACCGGGTCATTTCCTTGGAGTACAAAAGGCTTCATCGGGGACGGGGTGTCTGATGTGATTGCCGTCCATCAAACCGTCGTATATGGAACGGCGGTGACCTCCGCGAGAAAACACCGGTTCGGAAAGCGAAAAGCGTCCCGGCAACCAGTGTTTTATCTATGTTTTACAAAACACCTTTAAAAGACAAGAATAGTTGAGAATCAGATATGCAAAGGTCTCGACCAAAGACCAGAACCTGGACGGACAGCGTGATCAGCTGCGACAGGATGGTTGTAAAAGGATCTACGAGGAGAAAGTGAGCTGAGTGCGGAGCGGTCGGCCGGAGCTTGGACGATGCCCATTTTCCTCGAAGGCACATATTCGGCATCACTAGATTTTGCGCTTATTCTACAGCGGAGACAAAAAGAACAAAATGAATATCGCAAATACCATCTTTGATTTGGAGACAGGATATCAAGATGTTGGACACATTGCCAATCCAGACGAGTCTTGGCTGAACCCATTCACATTAACGTAAGCACTAATCGGGCCAGCATCTCTAACGAGGTTGCAGGCCCGAATCAATTGTATGTAGGGAGTGTCAATCTTTTTTCCACAACTCCATCAGTTCTCTATTCAACTTCTGGTTGGTAGTAAAGCTTTCAACCTCTAAATCTGTCAGATTCATACTCTTACAGTAATCTTTTACCCCTATCAATACTTTCCTGCAATTATCCCAGGATCTCCAAAAGGGCACACTCCCCGTGAAATTCTCTATCCTTTTCCAGGCCAGATAACTCAAACTCTCAACCGAAAGAGCCTCATAAATATAAGGAAGCACCCTCTTCAAGTAGCTAAGCGCAAAACAATCCCTCCAATTAAACGCCAACACATAAATATACACCAACTCGTTGGCATCATTTTGCGTATTCAGTTCACTATCCACAAACCCCTTCCAAGTCCTGCTTCCAAAACTTACCACAGCTGAATCATCCGGCATGATGCATCGCTTGATAGCAACTCTCAAATCATTATTGACAGCCTCTTGTTGCCTCATCCACAATAATACGCTCGATTTCTGTTTCATACACTGATCCAGAATAATCTTATTCATTTGGGACTTTCCTCGGCCATTCCACTCGTTCAGGGCAATAGCAACATAATCCGGCTCATGCTTGGCAAATTCAGACAGGAGATTGTCAGCCACGAAAGTATCTATCGTCAACAATCTATAGTACAATTTATCCCATGCTACAAACCCTTTCGGCTCATTTCTTTGGAAAATAGCAAACAACGATATAAACTGGGGAGGCATCAAGTCAAGCCAGAAATCACCCGCGAGAACTTGATTGTTCATAGTCACAATTGACTTGAACAAGCCCCAGTCCTGATTAAGCAGCATAGCCACTTCCTCTTTGGTCAGTCCTTCAAGTGAATTCGACAACAAAGCTTTACCTTTATCATTCAAGTAGTCCGCCTTGCTCAGATTAACTAACAAGGACAGATAGTCCTCCATGGGATGTCCCTTTTTGAAAGATTCCACGCGCTCGTTATATGCGAATGCATCATAATCCAGCGATTCCCACTCTTGGATAGTTGCAAGAGTGCAGATAAAAGTTTGTTCATCGCAGAAGTATTTGCTTACCTGTTCTCCTAAAAATGAGCGTTTCAGGAAAGCTCCACTTGTTTTTTCAGCAAACCCATTCACAAGATAGTTCAGAATCTCGGAAATAGTGGCAGCATTTCCATTACCCTTTATTCTTTCGTCAAGCAATCTTAACAGGTTCAATGTTGCTAGGAATTGATTTGAATCGTTACCAATGTCTCCCGAGAATCGATGTAACATCTGCGCCACATCGTTCCTCCCATCCAGAACAGCATTCATCCAAAACTGAAATCCAGCATCAGCCTTCGGTTTGTTGACATTCAGCGGATATGGTTCCATTAAAGAAACACCCTTACCTGTCACGAATTGGAGATTATAGAATCCACCCTCGAATTGTCTAACTGCTGCACTGCCAGAACAAATAGACAACTCTTTCAATATACCATAGGGCATATTCTGAACAAGTCGCATACACAATTCCTCGTAAACCTCTCCCTCTTTCTCAACAGCATATATAGCAGGCTTATGGCGATCTAAGAGCAATGCGGCCATATACATAAACCTAGTACTGTCAACCCCCTGCAGACGTAGCCTACTCTCATGTGTGTCTTCTTCTTTCTTTTCGATGGGCTTTGTATAGGACATGAAGTCATCCCCTTCCCTGTCTGGCCTTCGAAACAGTTTCAGCAAATCATAGAAGTTCGCTTTTTGCCCCAGAGCGTCTAATCTCACCACCAAAGAATGTGTCCAAACACAACCTGGGCGGC
>OMQK01000148.1 GCA_900313205.1 uncultured Bacteroidales bacterium
AAACGTTAAGGACCGCTACTACAGGCTCCTTCAAGCGAATCCCAATTTTACATCGGCCCAGAAGGACGCCATAGGGAAATTTATCTCAGATGCCCCCGACACCGATACCGCCATTCACGGAGACCTCCAGTTCAGTAACCTCATCATGGCCGGCGGCAAGAATTACTTCATTGACCTTGGAGATTTCTGCTACGGATACAATCTCTTTGACGTGGGCATGGTGTACCTCTGCTGCTGCGTTAGCGACGAAGCCTTCATCAAGGAGGTCTTCCATATGCCAAAATCCCTCTCCACAAAGTTCTGGGAGTATTTTGCTCCTGCTTATTTTGGTAAGGACCGCCCCCTGAAGGATATCACTGAGGAGATTCTGCCATATGCCGGTCTAAAGACTCTTATCGTTGAACGAGACACCAAATGCCCCATGCCGGAAATGAGGGCCTGTCTCAAAGGAATAATCTGATATGGCCAGAAAGTCATTATTAAAAAAGGAATCCGAAGCAATCAAGAAGGCCGCCTTGCAGGGTCTCATGATTGTGGTTGTGAGTGTGGTCACGCTTGAGGCAACATCACTTCTGCAGTACTACTTCTCTTCAAAGACAATCACTGCGGAGGCCAACCGCCGTGCCGAAGGCCAGTTAAAGGCCACGGAACTCCAGATCCTTTCCGTGACGGAGCAGGTGGAAACTGCCGTAAGGAACGCCGCCTGGAGCGTGGAATATCAGATTGGCAAGCCCGACAGCCTTGCCGCCATCACTTCAAGGATGGTGGAACGAAACCCCGTCATATATGGATCGACCGTTGCCCTTGTAGACAAGATGGTGGCGCCGTATTCGTTCCAGGACGGGGACCACGTCACAAAGTCCTCCCTTGCAACCGAGGAGTACGATTACCATTCCCAGGAGTGGTTTGTGAAGCCCCTGGAGGCGGGCGCCGGTTATTGGTCGGAGCCCTACTTTGACGAGGGCGGCGGAAACGTCATAATGACCACCTACTCGGTTCCGGTGTTTGTGAGGGGAAAGCCCGCTGCCGTATTTACGGCCGATGTTTCCCTTGACTGGCTCACTGAACTTGTTGGGAAAGTGAAGGTGTATCCCAACACCTACAATTTCATGATTTCCCGTGCCGGACTCATAATGGTGAGTCCAGCCGAAACCCTTGTGATGCGCCACTCCATCCAGGAGGTGGCTGAGAAGACGGACGGCTCCGAAGTATTTGCGGAGGTGGGAGAGGCTATGCTTGCCGGCCACGCCGGAGATACCCAGTTGAAGTACAAGGGCAAGGTTCTCCGTGTGTTCTTTGACACTATTTCCCGCACGGGGTGGTCTATGTCCATCATCATTCCGGAAGATGAAATCTACGGGGAATCCAAGAGAATGGGCTTTGTGGTGATGCTTCTCCAGATCCTTGGCGTGCTTCTCCTGATAGTGATCATCTATTTCACCATCAAGAACCAGAAGGAACTCAATCAGGCGTCAGAAAGCAAAACCCGCATAGAGGGTGAACTCCAGGCGGCCAGCGACATCCAGAGCTCAATGCTTCCCAAGACCTTCCCTCCTTTCCCCAGCAGGGACGACATAGATATGGCGGCTGCCATTGTGCCGGCAAAGGAAGTAGGAGGAGACCTCTACGACTTCTATATCAGGGACGAGAAACTGTTCTACTGCATAGGAGACGTCAGCGGCAAGGGCGTTCCCGCCAGCCTGTTCATGGCTGTGACAAGAAGCCTTTTCCGCTCCGTTTCCAACCATGAGCACAGTCCGGCAAAGATAGTCACCACAATGAACGACAGCCTGTCGGAATCCAACGACGCCTCAATGTTTGTTACCTTCTTCTGCGGCGTCCTGGATATGAAGACCGGCCATATGGTATATTGCAATGCCGGCCATAACGCCCCCATCGCCCTCACGGACCGCATAGGGGAGCTGCCCGTAGACTCAAACATCCCGCTTGGCATAATGCCGGGATTCGCCTTCACGGAGCAGGAGGCCGATATCCGCTACGACGACGCCATCTTCCTGTACACGGACGGCGTTACGGAAGCGGAGAACATCCATCACGAACTATTTGGAGAAGAGAGGATGATAAAGGTGCTTCATACCCGCCGTCCCGCCAGCGAACAGATGGCCTGTGTGGCCGATGCTGTCAGGGAGTTCCGCGGTGAAGCCGCCCAGAGCGACGACATAACAGTCCTTTTCATCCACTATCTGGGGAAGGAGGAAACAGGCGACAAGGTCCTCAAGATTACCTTTGACAACGACATAAGCCAGATTCCACGGCTAGAAGGCTTCATAGAGGAAATCCGTGAGGATACGGGCATTGACGCCGGGCTTGCCATGAGCCTTAACCTTGCCCTTGAGGAGGCCGTCACAAACGTGATGATGTACGCTTATCCGGAAGGTGCCAGCGGCAGCGTGAACCTCAAGGCCATCCTGAAGGAAGGGAGCGTGGAATTCGTCCTCTGGGACAAGGGAATCCCGTTCGATCCCACCGCCGCTCCTGAGGCCGATACAACCCTTGGAGTTGAGGAAAGGGCCATCGGCGGTCTAGGTATACACCTTGTAAGGAATATTATGGACAGCATTTCCTATGAGAACAAGAACGGAATGAACATACTGACAATGATAAAAAACACTAAATAAAATGGAAGTAAAGATTACAGAACAGGACAAGACCCTGGTGGCACAGCTTGCCGGCAGGCTTGACACGGCCGTTTCACAGGAAGTATCGGCCCAGCTTCAACCCCTTGTGGACAACGCAGACAGAACCCTCATTCTGGACTGCAAGGATCTTGAGTATATCTCCAGTTCCGGTCTGCGTATTTTCCTCACCATCCGCAAGGCTGCGGCCGCAAAGGGCGGAAAGGTGATTGTGAAGGACATCAGCACGGAAATCCGCCAGGTCTTCATGATGACCGGTTTCCTTAACCTCTTTGAGGTAGTAAGTTCTGCAGAGTAACGGCCTATGGCTTCCAAAAAGAACGTCTCCCTTCCGGAGAACGCCCACCGGGAACTTGCTCCCGGTGAGGAGTATCAGCCCATACTGAGCCCGCAGGAAAAGTACGCGGAAGCCACTCCCTACTCCGTGGGGATGGGTGTCCTGATGGTGATTCTTTTCAGCGCTGCGGCGGCATACCTTGGCCTCAAGGTGGGCCAGGTGTTTGAGGCTGCAATCCCCATCGCAATCATCGCAGTGGGCCTTACAGGCGCGCTTGGACTTAAGCAGGGCCTTAGCCAGAATGTGATTATCCAGTCCATCGGCGGCTGCTCCGGAGCGGTTGTGGCCGGTGCTATCTTCACCCTTCCCGCCATCTACATCCTTGGCGTTGAGGTGAATTTCTGGCAGATGGCCCTGAGTTCACTCCTTGGCGGCGTGCTGGGAATCCTTTTCCTCATCCCCTTCCGCAAATACTTTGTGAAGGAGATGCACGGAAAGTATCCTTTCCCGGAGGCTACGGCAACCACCCAGGTGCTTGTGAGCGGTGAAAGCGGCGGTTCAAGCGCCAAGACGCTCATTACCGCAGGCCTCATAGGCGGTCTGTACGATTTCATAGTGGCAAGCGTGGGTCTCTGGAGCGAAACCCTCACTTCCAGAGTTGTTTCCTGGGGCGCCATGGTGGCCGATAAAGCCAAACTGGTGGTGAAGCTCAATACCGGCGCTGCCGTGCTGGGACTTGGCTATATAATCGGCCTTAAATATGCCCTCATCATATGCTGCGGCTCATTCCTGGTATGGTTCTTCATCATCCCGCTCATAGGATATGTGCTTCCTGAAGCGCAAGCGGCAGGCCTCAGCCCTGAGAATATCTTCAGCACCTACGCCCGTCCTATCGGCATAGGCGGCATTGCAACTGCCGGTATCATCGGCATTGTGAAGTCCTTCGGCGTCATCAAAAGCGCCCTGGGCCTTGCCGTAAGCGAGTTCAAGGGCGGAAAGACGGCTGTCCAAAAGGGTGCCCGCACGGATGAAGACATGCCCATGAAATCCGTGGTGTACGGCATTGTGATAGCGCTTGTGCTTATCTTTGCGTTCTTTGCCTTCGGCGGCATTGTGAACAATGTGTGGCAGGCGCTAGTTGGCCTTCTCATTGTGGCCGTGATAGCCTTCCTTTTCACTACCGTTGCGGCCAATGCCATTGCAATTGTGGGTTCCAACCCGGTAAGCGGCATGACTCTCATGACCCTTATCATAGCGTCTGTGGTACTTATTGCGGCTGGCCTTAAGGGAAATTCCGGCATGGTTGCGGCCCTTGTGATTGGTGGCGTGGTGTGCACCGCGCTTTCCGTTGCGGGCAGCTTCATCACGGATCTCAAGATTGGTTACTGGCTGGGCTCTACCCCTAAGGTGCAGGAAGGCTGGAAGTTCCTTGGCGTGGCGGTCTCTTCCGTGACTGTGTGCGGCGTTATGCTCATCCTTAACAAGACCTACGGTTTTGTGGGCGACAATGCCCTTGTGGCACCTCAGGCCAATGCAATGGCTGCGCTTATCGGCCCCCTTATGAGTGGTGGCGGCGCT
>OMQK01000121.1 GCA_900313205.1 uncultured Bacteroidales bacterium
CGTCCCACACAATTGTGGTTTCCCTCTGGTTAGTGATGCCGATACCCGCAATGTCAAGGCCGTTGATACCTATCTTGGAGATGGCCTGGGCAATAACGGCCGCCTCGGACGACCATATCTCCATAGGGTCGTGCTCCACCCAGCCGGGTTTGGGGAAATGCTGGGTGAACTCCTGCTGGGCGCTGGAACAGATGTTTCCGTTGTGGTCAAAGACGATAGCCCTGGAGGAACTGGTTCCCTGGTCCAGCGCAAGAACGTATTTCTTACTCATAATGCAAAAAACTGAGACCCCTCAGTCAGAGGGGTCCCGGTTAAGAATTATTTATTAACTATATAACCTCTGTTTGTGCCGTCCGGATAGATTCCAAGGGAGATCATATTCTTGACGGTCTTGAGGAAGTTCAGTACCCTTGCCTTGTATGCGGCAGGATCCTTCTGGAAGGAGTTTGCGTGAACTGCGCCGGGGCAAACATACATTTCCTTGTAACCGTGCTTCTTGGCGTCGTAGTTCTTCTGGAGGTGGCTGAACGGGACAAAGTCGTCGGCGTCACCGTGGATGAATAGCATGGGGACGGTGCTCTTTTTGAGCTGCTCCACTGAAGAAGCCTCCCAGAAGCCCCAGCCGTATTTCTTCTTAGCCACGAGGGATGCGCTCTGGAGTACATCCGGAGGGATGAAACCGAAGCTGTCCTTACGGTTCTTGTTGAACTGGGATACCACGGAATTGTAGCCGCAGTCTTCAACAATTGCCTTCACATACTCAGGGAGCTCATCTCCGGAAGCCATCATGACGGTTGCGCCGCCCATTGATACGCCGTGGAACACCATGAAGTCGTCGTTGAAGATCTTGTGGGCTTCCTTTGCCCAGATTTCAAGGTCAAGGCGGTCGAACCAGCCCATCTGGATTTCATCACCCTCTGAATAACCGTGATACTGAAGATCCGGGAACAGAACATTGTAGTTGAATTCATCCCTGTACATGCGTACAAGATAGAGGAACACGAAGTGGTTGTCTCCGTAGCCATGGACTACGATTGCGGTGCCCTGGGCGTTGTCCGGGTCCTTTGCAGGAACGTAGCAGGCGTGGATGTTCTTGTTGTCCCAGCTGGTAGTCCAGACGTCCTTAAGGATGCCCTGGGCCTTGAGGCCGTCGTACCAGGCCGTTGAGCCGGGAAGGAGGGAATCAGCCTTTTCGCGGGTGCGGTCTATATCGGCCACGCCGTGCACTGAAGGTGTAAGCGCATAGCTGGACATGAACTTACCGGCAAGGCAGCCGCTGAGGGAAAGGGCCATCAGGCCGATGGCCATAGCGTTGAAAATCCTTTTCATATGGCTTAGAACTGATAGTTAATGCCGATACCGATCCAAAGGCCTGCGTCGAGGCCGGGGGTGAAGCATTTTGCAAACTCTGCAGATACGATGAAGTTCTGGTTCATGGCTATTTTAAGACCGGCACCTGCGCTGTAGATAAACTGGCCAGCCTTGTTGGCATCATAAATAAGCGCATCCTGGCCGATTGCCGTGAGCCTGGGATCATAGATCTTACCATCCACTGCAACCTTGTCGATAGCATCTTTCCTATACTGCTTTGTTATGAAACCGCCGTCAAAGAACGGGTTCACGGCAACATAGAAAAACTGATTGAAGAGTTTGAACTTCACAAGTTTTACACGAAGTTCAGTATTGATCCATGCCATGCCCTCAGCGAGAATACGGTTTTCACGCAGACCGCGGATGGTGTTGGAAGAACCGAAGCCCTCAGAGATCATATTGCGCTGGACAAGCAGTGGAACGTTCTGAAGCATAAAGAACGGAGTACCAGCGTTGTTCTTGCTCCAAAGAGTCTGCTGCCAGGCAAGACGATATGCAAATACGGGTTCTCCTGCAGGGATATGGATGGGGATGGAGATATAGTGACGGAAATAGGCGCATGCCTTGAGGTACTGCTGGCCGATTACGTTACCATTTAGGTATGCCTCTGCCCAGATACCCTTGTTAGGGGCCGCCTCCATATCACGGGTGTCGAATACCACACCGGCGTTGAGCTCAAGGGCGTTGCCGCCTACCAGATCCTCATCCTTGAGGAGACCTGCAGCCTTGTAAGCCTCTACCAGAGTGAAATCCTGATCATAGTAGAAAAGCTTGTCTTTGCCATCGGCATCCTTGACATTTGTGCCATTGGCATCCTTGAGTTTGGCACCGTTGTCTTTCATCTGGCCAAGCGTCCAGTGCCAGAAGTTGACACCGGCAGCCCAGTTCAGATTGTCCGTGATGCGGCCCTGGAAATTAGCAAGTACACGCAGCATATTACGGCTCATACCATAATAGTTGATATTCTTTCCGCTAGGAAGCAAATCTGCATATTTCCTGTTGCCCCAGATGTCGTAATTCTGCATTGCTGCAGGACCGTTGAAGCCCCAGAAGCTGTACAGAGGGTCTGTAACGTAAGTAACGGAGGCGTTCACGCGCATATTGGGGATGAGGTACTTGGAGTCATAGGCCAGATACAGACGCATACGGTGGCTGTGGGTGAAGTATGAACCTTCCCAGCTGATCTTATGGACGGGATCCGGATAGGTGGAGCCGTCACCGTAATAATACACGTCTCCAAAGAGTCCTGCCTGGAAACCGTTATCTACGGAATACGTGGCAGTGGGCAGCACGCCGAAGCTCCAGCCTTTCTTCATTTCCTTCTCTTCTTCCTGTGCAACTGCGGACAGGCCAAGAGCTAACAAAAGTGCAGTTAAAAGTAGTTTTTTCATAATAAATGATTAGTGTTGTGGTTTAGTTTCTGTCAAATAATTACGCAAATATACGTAAAAAAACGATGCGGGCACTCTTTATCCTATGTTTTTTATGCCAGGGAGGAGAGGCTGGGGCTGAAATACCTCTGAACCATACCTGCAAATATCCGGGATATTTCCTTAAGGTCAAGGCCCAGTTTCTGGCCGATATCGTAGATGAAATTCACCTCTTTCTCATGGATATCCTTGTCTGCGATTACAATCTCTATCATATATTGAAGGAGTCCGGGACGGATTGAGGGATCGGCCTCAATGAGGGCATTCACGGCGTCCTGGAAAAGCTTGTCAACATTGTCATGGGCAATGTTTTCCACAAACTGTGAAGGGAACAGGTGGGAAGATGCAAGGGTGCGTACTATGTGCTCATATTCCTCTTTTGACACCTGCCCGTCAATGCTTGCCGCAATGATGCCGGCGGTGGCTATGAAAACGGACATGGGCGGGTCCATGGGGTTGCTCCCGCTCTTTAGGAGCACCTGTATAAGCTGGTTCATCCCATCCTCAAGTTCCTTTTCAGAGCCAGCCCTTGCAAAGAGCTTTATTGCCTGGGTGCGGATAGGGTGCACGGGGTGGTCCTCAAAGCTGAGGCCTCCGCCGTTGAGGAAAAAGTCTAGTGATTTGTCGTTCTTCTCAAGGAGATCCTCAATACTTACTCCAAGCTTGGTGAGATCAATTCCTGAAGACAGCTTAAAAAAGCCCGTTACGCATGCCTCCAGCTTGCCGCAGGCCAGGTATCCGTAGCGGTCGGCCACAAGTTCCGCAAGTTGGTCGTGAAGGTTTATCTTGTACTGCAGCGCAACGGGAATCCGGGTTCCCTGGGGATAGATGAAGCCTATAAGGCGCCTGAGGGATGTATCATGGTTAATGAGGTGCCCCAGCTCATGGCCGACGATAAAGCGCAACTCATCCTCATTCATGAGATTGTAAAGACCTGAGTATACGTTCACTATATGGGCGTTCCCCTCTGTCTTTGCAGCAAGGGACCAGGCGTTTACCTGCTGGCTGCCGGTGATGTAGAAGTCTACGGGATCCTTGAATCCAAGACGAGCCTTCACATCCATGCAAAGGCTGTAAAAATCCCCCATCACGTCCTTGTCCACCTTCATGCTCTGGCCCTCCATCTCACTTCTGTGATAAATGTCGTCCGGGGTATCTCCGGCGCGGGAAAGGATGAAGTTCACCACGTCTCCTTCAAGGGCGTTGTAAATCTGCGCCTGAAGCTGCTTCTCAAGCTTAATCTCAGGATTAAATAGGTTCATATTGTAATTGTTATGTGGTTCGTTATTGCAAATATATTAAAATCGGCCTGCGCTTCCAAAAAATTTTTCTAACTTTGCAGTCCCTTGCCTCTGTAGTTTAAAGGATAGAATAACGGATTCCGGTTCCGTTGGTCCCGGTTCGATTCCGAGCAGAGGTACCTCCAAGATGACTGCCCCCCGGGCGGTCATCTTTTTTGCATGCGGAACAATTGTTTTCAAATGCCAAAAATAATTGTTATCTTTGTATGCTTATACGTATTTAATGAAGACAGCATATATTTTCCCCGGCCAGGGTTCCCAATTTCCGGGAATGGCCAAAGATCTCTACCCCTCCCGCAAGGAGCTTTTTGAAAAGGCCAACGAAATCCTTGGCTTCCGTATTACGGACATCATGTTTGAGGGGGAGGCCGATGACCTAAAGGCCACAAAAGTAACCCAGCCCGCAATCTTCATCCACTCCACCATACTTGCAATGGAACAGGCGCAGCAGCCGGATATGGTTGCAGGCCACTCCCTTGGAGAATTCAGCGCACTTGTTGCCGCCGGCGCCCTCAGTTTTGAGGACGGCCTCAGGCTTGTTGCCGCCCGCGCAGCCGCAATGCAGAAATGCTGCGAGAAAGTTCCCGGCACCATGGCTGCCGTCATAAAACTGGACGATGAAACAATTGAGAGAATATGTGCCCATATCCCCGGCGTAGTTCCCGCAAATTACAACTCCCCCGGGCAGGTAGTCATCTCCGGAGAATTATCGGCCGTGGAAGAGGCCTGTGCAAAGCTTAAGGAAGCCGGTGCAAAGCGCGCGCTTCCGTTGCCCGTAAGCGGTGCTTTCCATTCACCACTCATGGAACCTGCCCGCGCCGAACTGGCGGAAGCCATAGAAGCGACAAAATTCAGCGCCCCCGTCTGTCCCATTTACCAGAACGTCACAGCAGCCCCCACAACGGATCCCGGTCTCATAAAGGAAAACTGCCTGAAGCAGCTCACAAGTCCCGTCCGCTGGACCAAGACCGTCCAGAACATGATTGCAGACGGCGCTTCCCGCTTTGTGGAAATCGGCCCTGGAACAGTACTGCAGGGCCTCGTGTCTAGGATTGCCGCAGATCCTGAGCTCACAATAGAAGGAATTCAATAATTAACAATAAATATTAACCACATTTCAAACTATG
>OMQK01000133.1 GCA_900313205.1 uncultured Bacteroidales bacterium
GGATCACGCCGCCCGCAATTTCAATCTTCATAGTTTAAAAGTGATTTGATTCGTTCCCAGATGCTCCTGGCTGAATTTGTCAGGACCAGCAGCAGGGCAAAGATGGTGACGCAGGCTATTACTGCCAGCACTATGGCCGACAGGCGGTTGCTCTCAAAGCCGAAGTAGGTGAGGAAGGGCATCTCGTCCTCCTGGAAGAATAGTTCGAAGGTGGAGGCCACGGAAATGATGGCCAGGATTATGTTCAGGAGGAATTCGCTTCTCATGGACTTGAAATCCGACAGGTTGTGGAGGCTGTTGTCCACGTTTTCCATCAGGCTTTCAAGGCGCTCGTAGTCTTCCGTGAGGCCCAGGCGGGCGGTGGTACGGTCGAACATAACCTTATGGGAGGGATACTTTGAGTATTTCACCACGTCAAGTTGTGTGACCATCCTTGTAAGGCGCATGGACAGGGCCGCATTTTCACCGATGAGGTCCTGCGAGGACTTTTTCTCCGCGTTGAGGGTAGAGAGGACCACGGTGTCCGTGGCAAGGCCTATCACATACTTCTTTGCCAGGATCATCTGGAGGATGAGGAGGTACTCCGGCCAGGAAACGTGGTAGTGGGCGCGCTCCTTCAGGTGTTCCACCCAGTTCACACCCTCTTCACCAGCCCCGCGCCTGCCATAAGTGCCTATAACCACGCACAGGCTGCTGCCCGCCAGCACAAGGTCGTCGGTATCAATTGCTATGTTTTCCCCGCAGACTTCGTCGTAGGCCGCAGGGTCACGGTAAGGCCACTCCTCAGGATACAGGGACAGAAGGCCGATGAGTTCATCCTTGTGCTCATCCCGGATATGGTCTATGATCTGGGCCTCCGTAAGGCGCCCGGGGCGGTCCGTTGCAAAGAGGTCAGTGCCATCAGGTTCTATGTGCTGGATGTTTTCCCACACGTCCACCATGGCATAATGGAGGTCATTGTCAACGGTGAAAGGCATCTTGCTCCAGCGGCGGGTGTTGCGGCGGCGCTCTTCAAAGGGGGTGTCTGCCTTGAACTGGGAGCAGTGCCGATAGATGAAATTCTTGTACCGCAGCGCAACGCCGTCAAAACTTCGGCCCGTGCCAAGGTTTGGAATGGACTCCGGCTTATCCAGAGGGTTGCCGTCTGCATCCAGCCATATTGCGTCTACCGCAAAATGGGTCTGGTAGTCTATGCTGGTTTTGTCTCCTCCCTCTTCCTGGGACCAGAACTCCGCGCTGAGCCAGTTACTGAGGAAAGCGATGATGTGGTCCGTTGTGACCGGGCGGGAAAGAGTGCACGCGTGGCCGTCGAAGAGGAAACGGTACGTGATGCTCACCGTATGGCCGAAGAAAAGGTTCATCTCCACGTTGCAGTGTCCCTTGAGGGTGGCCTCGTAGATGGCTTCATCCTCTGCGGGGACTATGGGCATAGTGAAGTCGAAGCCCCTCAGGCTGTATCGACGCACATTACCCTTCATGGGGACGCGGCGCTTTTTCCAGAACAGGCATCTCTTTGCCGATGCAGGAGCCTCCAGCGGGCTTTTATCCGGCAGAACGAAAATCTGGTTCTCTATGTCACGCTCCACCCAGGCGATGGGTACCCCCAGGGCATCGGCCTTTTCTACGGACACACCGCGGTCCTCGTCGAAATCCTTATATTCCTTGTTCATCTGGGCAAGGGCCTCTTCCGGCAGGATGAACTCCTTTGTGTGGTGCACGGAGAAAGTCTGGATGAAAACCACGGAAAAACCCGGGTATGTGAGCATCTGTGACATAGGTGTTACTTTATAGTTTGCTCAAATATAGTGAATATTTTTATATCCCGGAAACAATTGTTTATTTGGATGAAAACGTTATATTTGTGAAAGTTAAGACAAGATAACACTTTAACCAAGCCTCCTCTATATGACAGCAGCAAGAGCAAGGGAGCAGGAAAGGACTGCCACCAGGCAGCAGGAAAAACCGCAGTACCGGGAAAAAGACACTTCCGGAAAGTGCCCCCATTGCGGTGCTGTGCTGGACCGCCCGGACTACGAGATCTGCCCGGTGTGCGGCGGTAAGTTGGTGGATTACTGCACCTTCTGCGGCGCCCCTATGCACCCGGAGGACATAGACTGCCCGGAATGCGGTATGCCCGCTGACGGCGTGGTATGCCCAGCCTGCCATATCCGAAATTTCCGTCCCTTCTGCCGCCAGTGCGGCCAGCCGCTTTCCAAGGCTGCCCGCCGGGCAGTTGAAAAGGCAAAGGAAGACCCTAAGGTCCTTGAAACCGCAAGGCTCCTTGTGAAGATTGCCCAGCTTGAGGCAGAGCTTGAAACCTCCGGCTCTCCGGAAGACGGTATCCCGGAAGAACCCACTGAGGCAGAACTGCGCCTCAAGGCCCTTATGGCCAAGGTGGGCTTTACGGCGGCGGAAAAGCCCAAGGTGACAAGCCGTAAGATAGGCCGCACCCGTGAAGAGATTATGGCCGAATATGAGAAAGCCATCCACAGGCGCTGCGGGCAGAACGAGATGTCAGACCAGATGGTCGGCATCGAGATGCGCTGGTGGGGGATTAAGGTGACGGAAACCATGGGCTGGGTGTGCAACGAATGCCACGTCCTTCACAACAACCCCTCAGAGTGCTGCGTTGCTCAGTTCGGCGGCCACTGGGTCACCTGTGACTCAATGCAGGTGGTGGAAGAAGGCACGGCGGGCGCGGAACTCTGCATCACAAAAGTGGAGAAGAAAGTTTATAAAAGACAACAGTAGTTTTTTATGGCCGATATTAATGATCTCCTGAAAGACGTCCAGAAGACTGCAGCAGCGCCGCAGAAAACTGCTGCGGCCCCTCAGAAGACCGCCGTCCAGAAGACCGCCGCCATCGAGAAGACGGCAGCCGCTCCTGCCACGGAGGGTGGTGCTCCTCAAGATGGCTCCCCAAAACAGTATGAGCCCGGCTCTGCCCTGCAGATAGGGCAGCATTCCCTCACCGTAAAGAAGGTTATCGGCACCGGCTCCGAGGGAGTCCTTTACCTTGTTACGGACGGAAGGAGGGATTATGCCCTCAAACTGTGCAATCCCGGCTACAGGACCAATATGGCCCTTATGCCCGCCATAAAGGGCCTTCCAAAGGGCTATGTGGCGGAACTTGTGGATTACGGGGAGAATTATGAACTGATGGCCTACTACCCTGAGGGGAGCGTAGCCAGAGCCGGCCTCAAGGGAAACGCGGAATGGATCCTTGCAATAGCCATTAACACCGCTATGGCCCTTGACAAGCTGCATGCGGCGGGCGTCCTTCACAAAGATGTAAAACCGGCCAATATCCTTATCAGGGACCGGGAGAAAATGTCCACCGTCCTCTGCGACTTCGGTATTTCAGACCAATTGGGCAAGGACGGGAAATGCGCCACCCAGCAGCTCCGTACCCCCATCTATGCTGCCCCGGAGGTGTACACGGACACCGTCACAATTGCAGACAAAACCTACATAGAACTCACTCCCAAGGCCGATTTCTACTCCCTTGGCATGACCATCCTCTCCCTCTGGATGGGGGAGGGCGCGTTCCTGGCGGAGAAGCAACTGGCCATCGACAAAGTGAAGGGCCGCATAGCCATTCCCGCCGATATGCCGGATCCCCTTGCCCGTATCTGCCGCGGCCTTCTAATCAGGGACCCTGCCAAGCGATGGGCCTGGGAAGAGATAGAAAAGACCCTGGACGGGAAGGATGTCCCTGTGGATGAAGATGAGATCATAGCAGACCTTGGCATTACCTTCAATGCCTCCAAGCACCTTACCGCCAACACTCCGGAGGAACTCTCCCAGTGTATGGCCGATGACATAGACCTTGCAAAGAAATACCTCTACCGCGGCCAGATAGAAAAGTGGTTGGCTCCCTATCCTGAGCTTATGATGGAGATCCATGACATAGTGGAAAACCGCTATCCTCTGGACAAGGAGAAGGGTGTCTTTGCCGCAATGTTCCTCCTGAATCCCGTCTCTACGCTTCCTTTCCGCGGAACGGTAAGGGGTACCGGGGAGCATCTTGAGAGGGACGTTCGTACGCTCAAGGACGTGAGCAATTTCTGTAACGACGCCTTTCCGGACAAAGATACGGCCCATATGATAGCGTCGTGGTTTTTTGAGGAATGGGCTCACGTGAGAAATAAGACACTGAGGCTCCCCGTAAGCACATCTGACGGGGACGACAATGACTACGCAACCGCCTGCCTCAGGGTGCAGACTATAGATCCGCTGTCGGATATTACGCTCCTCAATGACCCGTCCAACCCTTACTACGCTATGACGGGCCCTGCTATCGGCAGGATCCTCAATATGGCCTATACCCTGATGTACAATTATACGGATAGCGGTCCCAATAGAAAAGTCCATCCTTACGAGGCCTATATTCCCCACGAGTTGGAGATGCTCTTCTTTATGGATTTCATGGATCCGGATGCGTATCATTATATGACCAGTTTCTTTGACACAAAAGGAGACCGGTTCGCTAATCAAAAACAGTGGCTCCTGTACTGTACGGACAGGACCGGCGACGACTTCCTGAAAAAGTGCCAGCCGCAGGACGACTACCTCTATTATGCTCAGGTCTCCGCCATGAAGACCATCAAGGGCTTTGGATGCACGCCTTTCTATGATTTTGTGAAAAGCGGAGACAGGGCAACTACCCTTTCTGAGGTTTTTTCCCACGGCTCCAGGGAACTTAGGGATGAATATGAAAACGGAGGTCTGAGGGGCTTTCTGGCAGTGCATCACCACGAGAACCCGGATGCCGACCTATCGGCCCAGTTTGCCTATGAAAAACTGCTTAGGGACTATCTGGAGGACCTTCGGAGGATAGACGACGATATTATCTACGTGCAGCGCTTCGATGAGGCCAGGAAGGAGGCTTCCCGCGTCCTGGCGGAGGGTAAGGGCCGCATCCGGGGCCTTGCCGCAAGGAGCGTCATCCAGTATGTTGGCACCATAGCCCTGGCGGTCATTCCGGCGCTCCTTCTTCTCACTATGCTGGTCTTCTCCATCATAGAGAATCCTGTCCTGGATACGTCTGGGCTGAGACTTGAGGGCTTCCTCTGGACTATCGGCCTTATCCTTGGAGGCGTAGTTTTCTTTACCTCCGATTCTTCCGATGTAGGATGCCTGCCATCCCTCATTGCGGGAGGTATCCTGGCAGCCATTATCTGGGCCCTTGTCAGGTTCCTTGGCGGTTTTATCCTGTATATGTTTGCGGCAATTGTGCTGGCGGCGCTCATCTATTTCAGCATCAAAACCATCTTTAATCCCAGCCCTTATGCCCGTCAGGCCAGAAAGTTCACTAAGCCCGGCTTTGACGAGCAGGTTCTTGAACCGCTCTACTACGCTTTCAGTGACGATACAACCTTCGATTCTTCGCTCAACGGCGCATTTGATGATGATCAGATAGCAAATTGGAGGTACGACATAAAGCGCCGCCGCCGCTTTGTGCTCATTTTCATCGCCGTGGTGTGGGTGCTGTTCGGCTTCAGCCTGCTGGTTCCAAAGAGTGAGCGTTTCGGGCGCCTTTCAAGGCCCATCATTGAGAGATTTGAGAAGGCGGCTCATGAGGAAGTCCCCAAACTTCTTGACGTGGAAAGCCTTGAACCCGGCGCCAAGGGGGAGGAAGTGATGGCGATGCAGCGGTTCCTCAAGGAGCAGGGTTACTTCCAGGGCACTCCCAGCCCTACCTACGGCCCGGCAACAAAAAAGGCCGTTCAGAAGTTCCAGAAGGCAAACGGCCTTGAGGAAACAGGCATTGCCGATTCAAAAACCATTAAGTGCATTAACAAAGTAGCATATGACTTGCAAAAAATGCGGACAGAATAACCGTCCGGAGGCCAAATACTGCAGGTTTTGCGGAGAGCCCATTGCGGTTGTGGAGAGCACGCAGAAGGGGCTCATTGCAAAGGATTCGCTGGTTCCGCAGCTGGAAGAGCTTGATAAGAAGCTAAAGGTTGCAAGGGCTAACCTTGGTAGCGGCACCCGCATTGGCCTGGACTGCCTCATCCTGGGGGATTCCGGAACAGGAAAAAACTTCATCGCCCATCTTGTGGCTTCCAGGATAACCGCCGCAGGCGTTGCTTCTCAGGCGCCAAAGGTGGTGGATGCGGCCGATTGGGGAGAGTTCGCCGGGGATTTTGACAAGAACATAGGCGCCCTCCGGGACGGGATCCTTGTCATAACCAATGCCCAGAAACTGCTGCCCACCACAAGGGCCAAGGAGGTAAACCAACTGGATAAACTCTTTAACCGTATGCACGGCGCCGAGGGCGCGCCCATAGTCCTTCTGTGCGGCATGCTCAACGACATGCTGGAGTTCCTGGAGCACAACAAGGCGGAGCGAAGCCTCTTCGAGTTCGAGTTCAAACTGGACGCCTTCGGCATAGAAGACCTTACAAGGCTCACGGAAGAACTCTGGGAGGAGAAGTACCACGTGAAGGCATCAGAAGCCGCCCTGAATAAACTCCAGTCCCATTTTGCCTGGTATATGCGCCAGAAGGATGTGGGCTACAGCAACGGCCACCTCTCTGAAATGGTGGCCGAAACCCTCTTCGTGAATGCGGCCTCAAGGGGCAGCAAAACCATTGAGGAGCAGGATATCGACTCAGATAAATGCTTCGTTCCAAAGACGGAGGAAGAGATTCTGGCGGAACTTGACCAGTATATCGGCCTTAAGAGCGTAAAGGATGAGATCCGCGCCATCGTGAGAGACATCAAGGTCAAGAAGAAGGGTGGAATGAAGGAAAAACTCCTTAAGGACCATTATCTTTTCACCGGCAATCCCGGCACGGGAAAAACCACCTTCGCCAGAAAATTCGGGGAGGTTCTCAGCGCCATCGGGGCGCTGCCTACCGGCCAGTTCGTGGAGATCTCCGGCAAGGATTTCATCGGCCAGTATGTAGGAGACTCGGAGGCCAACGTAAAGAACTACGTTAACAAGGCCATGGGCGGCGTCCTTTTCATTGACGAGGCATACGCCCTCAACGGCAGCGCCGGAAGTAATGGGAGTTTCGGGATGGACGCCGTGAATACGCTCCTGAACCTTCTTGAAAACCGCAAGGGGGAATTCGTGTGCATCATGGCGGGCTACACAAAGGAGATGGCGGAATTCGTGAGGATGAATCCCGGCATTCCGTCCCGCTGCAACGTCACCATAGAATTCCCGGATTATAGCGCCGCGGAACTGGAGCAGCTCTTTAGGATGTACCTGGTCCGTAACGATGAGACTCGCGGCGGTGAACCTGTCCGTTTCTCGCTTGACGCCAAGGCCGATGAAATGCTCCCGAAGGTTTGCGAGAGGATGTACCTCAGGCGCACCGACACAGGTGAGAAATCTCTTTGACAAGGCCGTCAAGAGGCTGAGAGCAAGGGGAGCGGAGGATGATGTAATAACCTACGCCGATCTTGTGGGTGAAGAGGCCACAAAGGAGATCTCCGTGGAGGACGTTATGAAGGAGATGGATCAGTTTGTGGGTATGGCATCCGTTAAGGACGCAATCCGCCGCATAGCCGGTGAAATCACCGTCCAGAAGCGGCTCATAGAGATGGGTGAGGGATCTGAAGGCCTCACCAAGTACAATATCATCCTTACCGGCAATCCCGGAACGGGAAAAACCTCCGTGGCAAATACGCTGGGAAAGATCTTCTATGCCCTTGGCGTCACGTCCACGGACCGCGTCACAAAGAAGGAACCAAAGGACATCATCAGCCAGTTTAACAATGAATCGGCCAAGGTTATGGACGCCGCAATTACGGAAGCGATGGGCGGGATCCTTTTCATAGACGAGGCTTATGGGCTGAATCCCGTGGACAATACCGGCCAGGGTACCAACCCCGAGGGCAAAAAGGCTCTGGAGACCCTTATGACGCGTATGGAGAACGAGGCCGGAAAGTTTGTGGTCATCTGCGCGGGTTATCCAAAGGAGATGGACGATTTCCTGAAGGCCAACCCCGGGCTTCCGCGCCGTTTCTCCCACCGCATCCATATTGACGACTACTCCGCCGAAGAACTTCTGGAAATCTATGAGCGCGCCGCAAAGGCCAAGAAGTACAACTTCACACTGGCCGATGAATCGGCAAGGATGAAGGCCCTCAATATGTTCCAGAATATGGTGGCTATGAAAACGGAGCGCTTCGGGAACGCCGGCGAAGCCATTAAGAAGGTTGCGGAGACCAAGACCAACATCAACAACCGCCTTATGGCCGTTGAGGAGTGGACGCCGGAAGTCCTTGCAAGCGCCCGCCTTGCCTTCCAGGAGGACATCCCTTACGAAGAGCCGCAGAAGGTGTCCATAGATGAGTGCCTCGCGGAACTTAACGAACTTATCGGCCTTGAAGGGGTGAAATCCTCCCTTACAAAACTGGCGCATACCATAAACAACGAGATTGAAAGCGCCCGCCTAGAGGGCCGCCGTCCGGATATTCCGCTGGGGCATTACCTGTTCCTTGGCAATCCCGGCACCGGCAAGACCACCGTGGCGCGCCTTATGGGAAAGATCCTATATTCAATGGGCGCGTTGCCGTCGCCCAAGGTGGTGGAAGTGGACAAGAGTAAACTTGTGGGCCGATATCTGGGTGATACCCCGGCCATCACATCCAACGTGATAAATTCGGCCATGGGAGGCATCCTGTTCATAGACGAGGCCTATCAACTCTCAAGCGAAGGTTACAACGGAGGCGCTGGAGGTTATGGAAAAGAGGCTCTGGAAACCCTTCTGAAGCGCCTGGAAGACGACCGCGGCAAGTTTGTGTGCATAGCCGCAGGTTACTCCTATGAGATGCAGAGCTTCATTGCCGCCAACAGCGGCATTGAGTCCCGCTTCCCCCGCCGAAACTGGATCACCTTTGAGGATTACACGCCGGACGAACTCTTACGGATATTCCTGCTCTACACCCGCAAAGGCGGCTACACGCTGGATCCTATGGCAGAGCACGCCGTGAAGGCAAAACTGACCGGGCTTTACAACAACAGGGAACGTTCATTCGGCAATGCCCGTGAGGCCCGAAACCTCTTTG
>OMQK01000125.1 GCA_900313205.1 uncultured Bacteroidales bacterium
CCCCAACAACATAGACCTTGAGCACGTTGCCGTGTCCATCAAGCACTTCATGGGCTACGGTGTCCCCGTAAGCGGCAAGGACCGCACTCCCGCCATCATCGCTGAGAACGACCTTAGGGAGAAATTCTTCGCCCCGTTCCTGGAGTGCTTCCGCGCCGGCGCCCTCACCGCAATGGTGAACAGCGCCTCCATCAACGGCATCCCCACCCACGCAAACGCCATCCTCCTCAGCGGCTGGGTGAAAGAGCAGCTTGGCTGGGACGGTATGCTTGTGACGGACTGGGCCGATATTGACAACCTCTTCCAGCGTGACCACGTTGCGGCCGACAAAAAAGAAGCCGTGGCAATGGGTATCAACGCCGGCATTGATATGATTATGGACCCCTACGATCCCGAGTGCTGCACCGCAGTCATCGAGTGCGTGAAGGAAGGTCTTATCTCAAAGGAACGCCTGGACGACGCAGTGCGCCGCGTTCTCCGCCTCAAGGTACGCCTTGGCCTCTTTGAGAATCCCTGCTGGGAGTATGAGTACCCGGGGTTTGCCTCTGAAGAATTTGGGAAAGAGTCCTACAGGGCGGCCGTTGAGAGTGAGGTCCTCCTCAAGAACGAGGGCATCCTTCCTCTGAAGGGCACCGAGCGCATCCTTGTCTGCGGCCCCAACGCCAACAGTCTTCGCACCCTCAACGGCGGCTGGAGCTACACCTGGCAGGGATCGGCCGATGATTATGTGCCTCAGTACAACACCATCCTGGAGGCCCTCCAGAACCGTTTCCCCGGAACGGCTACCTGGGTTCCCGGCGTTGTCTATGAAGGCGCAGACTGGCAGAATGACGTTGTGGCAAGCCTCCAGCAGGCCGTGAACGTTGCCCGTAGCTCAGACGTCATTGTGTGCTGCGTTGGTGAGAACTCCTACTGCGAGACCCCCGGCAACATGGATGACCTTAATTTATCGGCCAACCAGAAGGAGCTTGTCAAGGCTGTTGCCGCTACCGGAAAGCCCGTTGTCCTGGTTCTTAACGAGGGCCGTCCCCGTCTTATCGGAGACATCGAGCCCCTTGCAAAGGCCGTTGTGGACGTGATGCTGCCTTCAAACTACGGCGGAGACGCCCTGGCAGCCCTTCTTGCCGGTGACGAGAACTTCTCCGGAAAACTTCCGTTCACCTACTCCAAGCACATCAACGCCCTCCATACCTACGACTACAAGGTCTCCGAGCACCGCGAGACCATGGAAGGCTCCTACAATTACGACGCAGTTATGGACGTCCAGTGGCCATTCGGCTACGGCTTAAGCTATACCAGGTTTGAATATAGCAATCTTTCCGTCATTGCCGGCTCCGACCGGCAATCCTTCAAGGCCGGCGATGTCCTGAAAGTATCTGTGGACGTGAAGAACGTGGGTGACCGCGCCGGCAAGGAGGCCGTTCTCCTTTACAGCTCTGACCTTGTGGCTTCCCTCATCCCGGACGTAAAGCGTCTACGCGGCTTTGAAAAGATTGCCCTTGAGCCCGGTGAGACTAAGACCGTGGAGTTTGAACTCCCTGCATCGGCCCTTGCATTTGTGGGCGCCGACGGAAAGTGGCGCCTTGAAAAGGGCGATTTCCGCATCTCCTGCGGCGGCCTTGGAGTTATGGTAAACTGCACTGAAACAAAGGTATGGGACACTCCCAACATTTAGTTGAATTCAAATCAATACTGCAGGAGAACATCCTGCAGTACTGGTTAAAGCTCCGTGACCCGGATGGAGGCTTCTACGGAGAGGTCTCTGCAAACGGCGATGTGATTAAGGATTCCCCAAGGGGCGTTATCCTTAATGCCCGCATCATCTGGGCTTTTGCCGCCGCATATCGCGCACTTGGCAGGAAGGAGTACCTGGATGCCGCCGTATGGGCAAAGGAGTGGTTCCTGAAGCATTTCTGTGACCACAAATACGGCGGGGTTTATTGGAGCGTTTCGGCAACGGGAGAGCCTCTTGAGGACAAGAAGCAGCTCTACTCCCAGGGCTTTGCAATCTACGGGCTTTCAGAACTTGCCCGCGCAAATGGAGATAAGGAGGCCCTTGAGGAGGCCGTGAACCTTTTCAGGGTGGTTGAGGCAAAGTTCTCCGATACCCTTTACGGAGGCTACACGGAGGCTCTGGCCCGGGACTTCTCTCCGCTTGAGGATATGTCTCTGTCGGCCCACGACATTAATGCCGATAAGACGATGAACTCCCACCTCCACATCCTGGAGGCGTTTGCAAATCTTTACAGGGTGTGGCCGGATCCGTCCCTGAAAGAGGCCGTGGAGAGGCTTCTGGACATTACCTGCAGGAAGGTTATGGGAGAGGATGGGCACCTGCAGCTATACTTCAAGAATGACTGGACGGTGCTTCCCGGAGCGGTCTCTTATGGCCACGACATTGAGACTTCCTGGCTTATGCTGGAGTGCGCAGAGGCCCTTGATGATGAGAGCGTTGTTTCACGTGTGAAACCATACGCTTTAAGTCTTGGAATTGCCGGCAACGAAGGCCTTCTCCAGGATGGGTCCATGCGTTATGAGAAGCTCCCTGACGGCACCTTTGACGACTCCCGCCAGTGGTGGGTCCAGGCCGAAACAGTTGTGGGTAACCTCTGGCTGTGGAAGTACCACGGAGTGGCTTCCGGCTATGATGTGGCCATAAAGGCATGGGACTACATCATTAAGAATCTTGTGGACCGTGAAGGTGGAGAATGGTGGTGGGCCGTTATGGCCGATGGCACCCTTGACAAAGCCAACCCTAAGGCCGGCTTCTGGAAGTGCCCCTATCACAATTCCCGTATGTGCCTTGAGGCCCTCAGGATACTTTAACGCGTCATTTTTTACGTCATGCCCGGCTCAGAC
The DNA here is from genome assembly GCA_900313205.1 of uncultured Bacteroidales bacterium. Lineage (GTDB taxonomy): Bacteria > Bacteroidota > Bacteroidia > Bacteroidales > UBA932 > Cryptobacteroides. The sequence continues at coordinate 2,860 of OMQK01000125.1, forward strand.
CGGGCATCTTTTGGCTTCCGGCCAGTGCCCTTCGGACCGGTACGGACCTTCGGTCCTATCCCTCCCATGCGTCCGTGCTGGGGCCCGGCCTTTGGGCCCCTCCCGTTCACGAAGCCACGGGCGGCTACGCCGTCCGAAGGGCACCGGCCGGAAAGCCCGCTTGCCGTGTTGACGCTTAGATTGCTTCTATGGCCGATTTCAATGCCAACACGGCAAAGAAATCGGCCATTTTCCTGAAAAACGCTGCCGTGTCGGCCCCCAAAACGCCATCTGGAGCGTTCTGGCTGTCAACACGGCCACCTTATTTATTCCCTTTGAGTCTATTATGGTGAATGCAGAGCATCTGGCAGTTCTTGATGTCGGTACTGCCATCGTTTGACCATGCTGTTACGTGGTCTGCTTCCATCTCGCTGTATTTCCAGATTCTTGTTTGAGTAGATTCATGACCTTTTTCGCAGTCAGGACAATTGCTTACTCCTCTTTCCTTGGCACGTTTTGTCTGTTCTTCATATTTTGCTCGTTTGGTTGGTTCCTCAAATAGTCTGATCTCTAATAAAGAACGGTTTTTCTTTCCATCAAGAAGGTATTCATATATGCCTCGCTTATCTTTTACGAAGTAATCAGAATATAATTGCCGAACCTCCTCATTGAGTAGTTTCTTGTCATATGGAGTGCTATGAAACCTTTCATACATCTGCCCCCAGTTGATACTACGCATCTCTTTCTCTACCGAATAGAACATTTCTGTAACCCAGTCAATGACGGTATTGAAATAGGTTTTTAACTCATTGATGTTGTCATCAAACCGATGCTCCATCATATAATGTGAAATATTCCCCTTGCTTACCCAGTTCAGTGCAACTTTCAGATACTCCTGTCTCTTGACATTACCAGTCATATAATGCGACCATTTTTGGATATTGGAGTTATTTGAGTTGCTGAACTCAGCCTTTGCCAACGTAACGAATGGGCCAGAAAAAATTGCGTTATTGATTTCCTGATCGTTGAGTGGCTCACCATTGGTGTTGATGGTTTTAAACCAGGCTTTGATATCATCCTCATCTCCGATACACTCATAGATTAACAGTTGCGCGTCGAGTATCCTGTTGCGCCGCTCCTCAGAAAGAGCATCGAAGTACCACTCTTTTTTATCGGCATCAACATAAGCAAATTTTCTTTTGAGATATCTACCTATGGAGGTTATTCTTTGTTGCCCATCCAGAACCTCAAGTCGGCCGTCAGGGAGTCTATTGAAATACAATAGTCCCAACGGGTAACCATTTAATAGAGAGTTGATAACGGCTTTCTCTTTCTCAGATTTATTCTCAGAATAAATGTAGTTTCTTTGGTACTCAGGCTGAATAGTAAGTTTCCCATTCAGGCCAAAGAGGCCTTTCCCCTCCGCCTCATTCCATTCAAACCCCTCCAATACTTGCCTGACAGTATAGTCCGTCTTGAGGAATGTCTGCATCATATTTTATTGCTTTTTTCTAATTATTATTCGCTTTGAAGCTTTATTAACGCGATATCCGTATGGGGTTAAATAATCGCCCTCATCATCTTGAATGTAGAGTTGATAGTCCCGCTTTGCGTTGGATGGGCGTCCTGTGCGACCGTCAAGAAAGTATTCGTAAAACTTGTTAGGAGTAAAATACTGCTGTCCTTCACCTTGAGTCACAATCTCGAATTGTTCCGGGCAATAGCGGTTAAAGAAGGAAACGGGGACTCCCATTAAACCGTCATAATCTGACGGGATTGCATCAACGTATGGAATATCAATAGCATCAAAATTATCATACTTTCGATAGCCCTTCTCGCGGATTTCTTTATGTTTGCTAAAACGAAGATTATCTGCCATGGTCATTAGCGAAATGGGTTCATGACGCTTGCCGTGCTCCAGGTTAGTTAACCATATTGAAGCCACATTTTTCATTTTCTGTCCATCAATTATCTTGTCCACATCGTCATCATTGGTGGTAACAAACCACATCCCGCCACTCCAGTCCCGCTTTCCAGACCATATTTTATTATCTCGAATTAACGGGAAGACATCACGGCATCCTGTGGATAGTTTGTTGGCGATGATAAGGAATTTCTTGTCTGCTTCCATAATCCAGCTAAGGAATTCAAGGAACAGAGAAAACGGTTCATTGGTTATTATGATATCTGATTGATCTCTGAGTGCCCTTACTTCATCTGACATAAAATCGCCGGTTCCCTCCAGATAATTCCACTGCAGATCATTAACATCAATGATACCATCGTCATTAATGTCTTTTTCTAGGATGA
>OMQK01000127.1 GCA_900313205.1 uncultured Bacteroidales bacterium
AAGGGATGTAGAATTCTTTCTTGGGTTCCGTGCGGTGCTCCTCAAGGAAGGTGACGAAACTCTTTTCGCTCTTGGTGAAGTAATCCGGGGTGAATCCCCACATGTTCATAGAGCACAGTGCCTTGGCGGCAAGCTTGACGTGCTGCTCTCCGTTGACGGAATTGTTGCCGTATACATTTCCATCGGCCTCCTTTGCAATGTCAAGGTGCTCTGCGATGCCGGTGAGGATGTTCTTGGAATCATAGTAGCAGATACCACGGGAAACACTTCCGTTTTCTGAAAGGGTGTTCTCAAGCTCGAAGCCGATGATGCAGTACTGGCCCTGAGTATTCTCGTGGGCGCGGCACCAGTCTCCAAGTACCTTGAAGGACTCCTTGCCGTAGAAGTCGTCACCGTTGATAACGGCGAATGGCTCATTGATCACATCCTTTGCCATGAGGACGGCGTGGGCTGTACCCCAAGGCTTTACGCGGTCTTCGGGGACGGTGTAGGGGGCGGGGATCTTGTCAAGTTCCTGGGTTACGAACACAAACTCCAGGGGCTTTCCGTCAATGCACTTCACGCCGGCGTATTTCTGCTTGACGTGGGCTTCCATATCGGCCTTGAAGGACTCACGGACAATGTACACGACTTTACCGAAACCGGCCTCCACGGCATCGTGGATTGAATAGTCAATGATGGTTTCTCCGTTGGGGCCCAGGCCGTCCATCTGCTTGAGACCGCCGTAACGGCTTCCCATTCCGGCAGCAAGTACCAAAAGTGTAGGTTTCATAATAATATTAGGTTTTTAGAGTTTCCGTGTTGTCTTACAAAGATAGCGAATATTTTTGATAGTGGAACCTCCTTTTCCGCGAATCCATAGAAACGGCCTTATACGGCGTCTAGCAGTGCGGCAAGGTACAGGCAGAACCCCTGGGCGCGCAGGCGGTTACGGCTGAGAATCCAGGTGGTGATGTTCACTGGGTCGTCCTGGAAAACGGAAAGGAATTCTGAAGGGGTATCCTTCACGGCCCATTTCATGATTATTTCGCCTTCGGAGAGGTAGACGGCGCCGCCGTTGTCACGGTTAAGCGAAATGAGAGTCCTGTAATCGGCAAAATATACCGGGAGGCCGGCGGGAACGGGGTAATCAGACATCTGTGACGGGGCCGATGCAAGCATCACAAGGGGAGTGCCGCCGGCTTCAAGCACGGCGTTGCTGCCTTTGGAAATGATGTCCCAGGGCGCGTCCTCCGGATCATACACGGAAAAAATCACCACCTTCCCTTCCGCGGCCATCCTGTCGCAGTAGACATCGGCCGTGTCACGGAAACTCAGGATGGGGAACCTGTCCGTTGCAAAGGAACTTTCCACAAAGACTGTGTCTGTCCGTACCAGCTCCCAGTCTTCTCCTGGATAATGTCCGGGCAGGAATTTGCCTTCCTGGCCGTCCTTGACATAGGTGCGCTCTTCCCGGAAGTGGTTTTCTGCTACAATATCATCGTCAAGCGAAGCCATGAGCTCTGCGCCTATGCGGAAGTCCGTGTAATCCAGAAGCGGAAGGTGAGTGTTGCAGTAAACCACCGCAAAAATGACCGATGCAGTTGCGATGCAGGCCGATACTATCTTGCGCACGGGCGTTTTCCCAAAGTCTCCGAACGGAAGGAACGCCCAAAGTGCCACCAGCAGAAGGACCACGTTTTTCAGAAGGCTCTGGACATGGGTGAGGTGGATGGCCTGCCCAAAACATCCGCAGTCCATCTCAGGGTTCTTGATCCAGAGAACCAGCGTAACTATAGTGAAAAACGCCAGCAGACCCGTTGTAACCCAGGCGGTTATCTTTCTTAGGACACCGGTAATAAGGGCGATTCCTGTAAGCGCTTCCAAAAGCGAAATCCCTATTCCTAATGCCTTTGCGGCCGGAATAAGGAACGCAATATGGAAGAACTTCAGATATTCCGTCACGATGAGCATGGTGCCCAAGGGATCTGAAATCTTCAGAAGTCCGGAAACAAGGAAAACTATGCCGATAAGGCCGGCTGCAAAGCGCCTGAGGGGGATTCGCTTCATTTCAGGAAGGGGTCTATTGTGTTACGGACTTTTTCAAAGATGGCATCCGGAGGGAGCATCTCCCCGGACGCGTCCGAGCAGTCTATCCTAAGGAACCTGGGATCCCTCTGAGTCTCACCGACGTACATGTCCCTGACATCCTTCTGGAAGCCTATGGAGGCCTCGTGGATATCTTTGGAGCCTTCCAGGTAATCACGGTCACTGCCCTGCCTGTTCTTTGAGAGACTCTTCTGGACAAAGCCGATGGGAACGTCCAGGAACAGGTTGAGGTCAGGAACCGGTAGCTGGAAGTCTCCGTACTCCGTGTTGAAGATCCAGTCACGCAGGCGTGCTTTCTCTACGGGGTCCTTGAGTTTTGCGCACTGGTAGGCTATGTTGGAGTACACATAGCGGTCCAGAAGGACGGTTTTCCCGGCCGCCAGGGCTTCTTTCATTGAAGGTGCGGCGCCGTGCCGGTCCTCAGCGAACAGCAGGGCTACAAGCTGGGGATGGACCTCTGCGTTGCTGCCGAACTCTCCCCTCAAAAAACGGCTTATGAGGTCTCCGTAAACCGGAGCCTCATAGCGGGGGAAGTGGATATACTCAAGCTCAGGGCACCTTGTCTGAAGATATGCCCTGAGCATTTTTACCTGAGTGGATTTTCCGGCTCCGTCAAGCCCTTCAAGAACTATGAGCATCCTACAGGCTACGTTTGATTTCTACAATCTGGAATGCCTCGATGATGTCTCCGGGGTGGATGTCGTTGTAGCGCTCAAGGCCGCAGCCGCACTCCATTCCGGAAGGGACTTCCTTGGCCTGGTCCTTGCCCCTCTGGAGGGAAGACAGGGAACCGGTGTACACCACGATGCCGTCCCTGATAAGGCGGACATCGGCCTTATTGGTGAGTTTTCCTTCCTTCACAAGGCAGCCGGCGATGGTTCCAACCTTGGAGATCTTGAAGGTCTGCTTGACCTCTGCGGTGGCGGTGACCTCTTCCTTCTTCTCCGGCTCCAGCATACCCTCGATACCTTCCTTGACCTCGTTGATGCAGTCGTAGATGACGGAGTAGAGGCGGATTTCAATGCCTTCCTTCTCTGCGGCGCGGCGGGCTTCTGCGGAAGGACGCACCTGGAAGCCGATGATAACGGCATCAGATGCCTCGGCCAGAAGGACGTCGCTCTCTGAGATGGCACCCACGGCCTTGTGGATCACGTTCACGCGGACTTCCTCCGTGGAAAGTTTGATGAGGGAATCGGACAGGGCTTCCACGGATCCGTCCACGTCACCTTTCACAATGACGTTGAGTTCCTTGAAGTTGCCGATTGCAATGCGGCGGCCGATTTCCTCAAGGGTGAGGTGCTTCTGGGTCTTGATGCCCTGGATGCGGATGAGCTGCTCGCGGCGTTGGGCAATTGACTTGGCCTCTTTTTCATCGGCCATGATGTTGAATTTCTCACCTGCGGCGGGGGCTCCGTTGAGACCTAGGAGGCTCACGGGAGTGGAAGGTCCTGCGCTCTCAACCTTCTGTCCGCGCTCGTTGAACATGGCCTTGACGCGGCCGTAGTAGCTTCCGGAGATGATTACGTCTCCTACGTGGACCGTTCCATCCTGCACCAGAACCGTTGCAAGATAGCCGCGGCCCTTGTCCAAGGAGCTCTCGATGACTGCGCCGCTTCCCATCTTGTTGGGATTTGCCTTGAGCTCAAGGAGATCTGTCTCAAAGAGCACCTTCTCAAGGAGTTTATCCACTCCGATGCCCTTCTTGGCCGATATTTCCTGGCACTGGTACTTACCGCCCCAGTCCTCTACAAGGATGTTCATCTCTGAGAGCTGACGGCGGATGGTGTCCGGATTTGCACCGGGCTTATCTATCTTGTTGATTGCGAAGACCATGGGGACACCTGCTGCCTGTGCGTGGGCTATGGCTTCCTTGGTCTGGGGCATCACGGCGTCATCGGCCGCAACAATGATGATGGCAAGGTCCGTCATCTGGGCACCGCGGGCACGCATGGCGGTGAAGGCCTCGTGACCGGGGGTATCCAGGAATGTGATGCGGCGGCCGCTCTCCAGCTTCACGCTGTATGCGCCGATGTGCTGGGTGATACCGCCGGCCTCACCGGCGATGACGTTGGTGTTGCGGATGTTATCAAGCAGGGAAGTCTTACCGTGGTCTACGTGACCCATGACGGTGATTACCGGAGGACGCTCCACAAGGTCTTCCTCGCGGTCCGGCTCCTGCTGCTCAATTTCCTCTGAGAGCTCTGCGGTCACGAATTCCACCTTATAGCCGAATTCTTCGGCCACCAGGACCAGGGTTTCGGCGTCCAGACGCTGATTGATGGACACCATCATACCCAGGGACATGCAGGCGCCGATGACTTTCACTACGGGGGTGTTGCCCATGAGGGTGGCAAGGTCGTTTACGGTAACGAACTCCGTTACTTTCAGCACCTTGTTCTCCGCTGCTGCGGCTTCCATCTCCTCCTGGGAGCGGATGGCCGCAATCTCCCTCTTCTCCTTACGGTGTTTTGCACCGAAGTTGTTGCGGGTGCTCTCGTTCATCTTGGCGTATGTCTCCTTCACCTGCTTCTGGATCTCCTTCTGCATCTCTTCCTGCTCGGCCTCGGTCATGGCGGGCTTGAAGCGGTCTTTCTTGCGGGAAGGCTTACCCTCCTCCTTCTTTTTCTTGGGGGCTTTTTCCGCCTGCACCTTGGTGACGTCCACCTTCTGGGTGCCGCCGCTCTTGATGCGCTCACGCTTCTTGGCCTTCTTGGGATCGAACTGGGAGAGGTCGATCTTGCCTACTACCTTGAACGGGGCGCCGTCCTTGGAGGGAGTTTCCGCTGGGGTCGGGGCGGGGGAATCCTCCACTTCGGGCTCTTCTACGGGTTCAGGCTCTGATGCGGGTTCGGGTTCGTCATTGCCGACTTGTTCGGCAATCTCTTCCTCTTCGGGAGATTCCCGGTCGGGGCCGGGAATGACGGGTTCCGGCTCCACTATGGGCTCCGGTTCAGGCTCTGCCACAGGTTCTGGTTCCGGTTCCGGGATAGGTTCGGGTTCAGGCTCTGCGACGGGTTCCGGTTCGGGCTCTGCCACGGGTTCCGGTTCCGGCTTGCGGGACAGGTTGTTGCTCTTGATGACGGTGACTCTCTCCGGCTCATAGTCGTCCTCTTCCTGAGGGCCCTTCTTTGAAGCCTTGTCAAGGATTTCCGTGAGCTTGACGTCCACCTTCTCTGCAGCCTCCTTGAGTTCCAGGTCCTTGCCGAACTTCTTGTGAAGTTCCGGGAGGAACTCGTCAGATACCTTCATGTTGGGGTTTGCATCCTCAATGCCGGCTCCCTTTGAATTCAGGAAGTCAACCAGGGTGTCAAGCCCGATATTGAATTGCTTGATAAGTTTCGATAGTCTTATTTCTGCCATATATAACCCCTTTTTGTTTCTGAATTAGTCTTCGAATTCGGCGCGGAGAATGTTCAGCACCTCTTCCACTGTTTCGTCCTCAAGGTCTGCCCTGGTAGCGATATCTTCCGGAGCAAGGGCCATGACACTGCGGGCAGTGTCGCAGCCGATTGACTGGAGGCGCTCGATGATCCAGGGCTCGATGACATCTGCGAACTCGCTGAGAAGGACGTCGTCCTCCTCTTCCTCGTTCTTCTGGAGCTCTCTCCAGACTTCTATCTCACGGCCAACCAGCATGCCGGCAAGCTTGATGTTCACGCCGCCCTTGCCGATACCCTTCTTCACTTCATCGGCCTGCATGAAGACCTTGATCTTGTCCTCGGGGGACTGGCCCAGGTCTATGCGGGAGATGCGTGCGGGATTGAGGGCCCTCTGGAT
>OMQK01000129.1 GCA_900313205.1 uncultured Bacteroidales bacterium
AAGATGGAAAAACGCCTTCCGGAGTACTACAGGGAGAGTTCCATGGATGAGTATCTGAAGGAATCGGCCCATGCGGCAGGGGAGGAGGAACTCACTCTTCTTCAGAGCCTGAAGCCGGATGAACCCCTCTTTGCAGAGCTTTCCAGAAGGCGCCTCAGAAGGCTCATCATAAGCATCCTTTACAGCACCGGAATCCGCCGCGCGGAGCTTCTTTCCCTCACGGTAGGCAGCGTGGATTTTTCCCGCGGCACACTTCGCGTAGTTGGAAAAGGAGATAAAATGAGAGAAATTCCTCTCATTCCTTCATTAACTCAGGAAATTTCACTATATTTGAAAGCAGCAAGCATGACTGAAGCGTCCCGTACGCCCCGTGATCCACTGCTTGTGACGGAAAAGGGCAACCCCCTCTATCCGGAATACGTGGACAGGGCGGTCAAAAAGGAACTGGACGGCTACGGCATCACAGGGAGGAAATCCCCCCACGTGTTAAGGCATTCGCTGGCAACGGCCCTGTTGCAGGAAGGCGCAGACCTTAACGCAATCAAAGAGATGCTGGGCCACGCAAACCTTGCCGCCACGGAGGTTTACACCCACAATTCAGTCGCAAGGCTCAAACAACAATACTTAAACGCCCATCCAAGGGCAAAAAACTCAGGTAAAAATGATTAACGTTAAGTCCCTCAAGTTCGACGCAGACGAGAAGCTGCTGGACTACATCCAGAAGAAAGTTGGTAAAGTAGAGAAATTCTTCGACAATCTAGGAGACATTGACGTCACCCTTTCCCTCCTTCCGGACGCTGAAAACAAGTGTGTAAAGCTCCAGACCCGCATCCCCGGTGAGGATCTCCTTATTGAACGCAATGCCCGTACCTTCGAAGAAGCCGTAACAGACGCCGCAGATGCCCTCAAGGAGCGTATCGTACGCGCCAAGGAAAAGAAATTCTCCAAATAAAGTGGCTGCCCAGAAGGGTTACATAGAGACCGCAAGGCAGGTCAGCAACATACTTGAAGATGTCCGCAGCGGCATCTTCAAGTGTGTATATCTGCTTATGGGAGATGAGCCGTATTACCCGGACCTTGTGTGTGACGCAATCCTTGGCAATTGCCTTCAGGACTGGGAAAAGGACTTCAATGAGACGGTGTGCTATGGCGGTGAAGTGGACGCAGAGACCATAATCACTGCCGCAAGGCGTTTCCCCATGATGGCGGAACGCCAGCTTGTGGTGGTGAAGGAAGCCCAGCAGATGAAATCCCTGGAGGAGCTCGCGCTGTACTGTGAGAACCCTCTTGACAGTACCGTGCTGGTAATCCTCATGCACGGGGCATCGGCCGATAAACGGAAATCCCTGTATAAGACCGTCCTCAAAACGGGCGTTGTGGTGGATTCCCCGGCGCTGAGGGATTATGAGGTCCCGCGCTGGATTCAGGATTACTACCAGGGGCTTGGACTCAGGATACACCCGGAAGCATCGGCCCTCCTTGCAGAAAGTGCCGGCACAGACCTTGGCAAAATTGCCGTAGAGACTGAAAAACTCCTCAAGAACCTCCCGGAGGGCGTGAAGGAGATTTCCGTTGAGGACATTGAGAAAAACATAGGCATAAGCCGGCAGTACAGCATCTTTGAGCTTACAAAGTGCCTCAGCTACCGGGAAAGCGCCCGTGCGCTTACCATTGCCTCCCATATCGGGGAGCAGCCGCGTATTATGCTTCCTATGGCCGTGGCGCCGCTTTTCACGCACTTCAGCCGCATCCTTAAATATCACGCTTTACTGCCTTCCCGTCCCTCGCAGGGGGATGTTGCAAAGGCACTGGGCGTGAACCCTTATTTCCTGAAGGAATATGACGCGGCTGTGAGAAATTATCCCCTCCAGAACTGCCAGACGGTGATTTCTCTCCTTGCTGAATATGATTACAAGGGTAAGGGCGGGGATGCCGGAGAGGCCACACCCTCGGACCTTTTAATAGAGTTAGTAGCAAAAATCCTATCATAGAAGATGGCAATAATAGAAGTTAAGAACGTAACCAAGACCTTCGGGGAAAAAGTGGCACTGGACAATGTGTCGCTTGAAATCCCGGAGGGTAAGATCTTTGGCCTTCTTGGACCAAACGGAGCGGGTAAAAGTACCCTCATACGTATCATAAACCGTATAACCATTGCCTCTGAGGGCCAGATCCTCTTCCAGGGACACCCCATCACGGAGGCCGATGTATCACGCATAGGCTACCTCCCGGAGGAGCGCGGCCTTTACCGCAAGATGAAGGTGGGCGACCAGGCAATGTACCTTGCCCAGCTCAAGGGGATGAGTGCCCGTGATGCCGCCGTTGAACTTAAGAAATGGTTCGTGCGCTTTGACATAGCAGACTGGTGGGGGAAGAAGGTTGAGGAACTCTCCAAGGGTATGGCCCAGAAGATTCAGTTCATCACCACAGTGGTCCATAAGCCCAGCCTGATGATACTGGACGAGCCTTTTTCCGGTTTCGATCCCGTTAACGTGGACCTTATCCGCAAGGAAATCCTGAGGCTCAAGGACGAGGGCGCAACCATCATCCTCTCCACCCACAACATGGAGTCCGTAGAGGAACTCTGTGAGAACATTGCCCTCATCAACCATGGCAAACTGGTTGTTACCGGCGGCACGGATGAAATCCGCCGTCAGCACGGTGAGGACAACGTTGAGATTGAGTTTACGGATGACACCCTGGCTCGCCGTAACATTGTTGTAGCGCGTCCGGATGTAAATGCCAAGCTCACGGAGCTTATCGGCCAGGGAGTAACCATAAATTCCTTCAAGGAGGTTATCCCGCGCATGAACGACATTTTTATCAAACTGGTTAAAGGAGAGGAGGAATAGGCCATGATGAATTTCAAGAAATTAGGCATAATCATAGAGAGGGAGTATCTGAACAAGGTTAAGAAGAAGAGCTTCCTCCTTATCACTTTCCTTGCTCCAATCCTTTTTGCAGGCATCTGCATCCTTCCTACCGTCATCATGATGGGCACCAAGGAAGAGGCCAAGAAGGTGGGCGTGATAGACCGCAGCGGCATTGTGCTCCCTTACCTGGAAGACAACGATGTCACGCATTACATAGACCTTGGCCCGGATGCAGTTGCAGATAGCCTGAAGGCAAATCTCAAGGCCGCAGGCGTGGACGTGCTCCTCAACATTTCTGAACTTGACCTCGAGAGCCGCAGTGTAAAGGCCGATTGCTACAGCGAGAAACCCCTTGGCATGGATACGGGCTCAATGATTGAGGACCGTATAAATGATGCCGTGGAGGCCTACCGCATAGAGCAGAGCGGCGTGGAAAACCTTGAAGAGATCATGGCGGGCGTCAAGTCCAACGTGAAGCTCCGCAGTTACACCATTGACGAATCCGGTAAGGAAACCATCTCTGAATCCGGCATCTACATGGCCTTGAGCATGATTCTGGGGATGGCCATCTATATGTTCATAGCCCTGTTCTCAGGTATGGTCATGAGCTCCGTCATTGAGGAGAAGAGTTCCCGTGTGGTGGAGGTCCTGGTATCATCCGTGAAGGCAAGCGAACTCCTGTTTGGCAAGATCATTGGCGTGGCCCTCGTTGCCATAACCCAGTTCCTCCTCTGGATCCTTCTTACCGGAATGCTGCTTGGCGTTGCCATGGGAATAATGGGGAAGGATAAGATCATGGGCCTTATGAGTGACGATCCCACCACGGAAATGGTCCAGCAGATGTCCCCTGATGTGAACCTTCCCGGCCAGATCACTCTTGAAGACTCCCTGAAGGCTGTTACTGACACCACTTCAGTATCGGCCGGAGAACCTTCCGGGATGGAGGTTATCATGAGCACCATCGGCAATATCAATCTTGCAGAGATTGGAATTGCGTTCCTGTTCTTCTTCATCTTCGGATACCTCCTGTATGCGTCCCTCTTTGCTGCAATCGGCAGTGCAGTGGAGAATGAAGGAGACAGCTCACAGCTGCAGCTTCCCATCACCATCCCGCTGATGCTTGGCTTCTTTGTGGCCCTGTATGCCTTCAAGGCCCCGGACAGCCAGCTGGTGTTCTGGTTCTCCATGATTCCTTTCACCAGCCCCATAGTGATGCTTGCCCGTATTCCTTTCAGCGTGCCCATGTGGCAGCTTGTGCTTAGCATTGTACTGCTCATTGCCACCTTCGTGGCGTGCGCCTGGGCATCGGCCAAAATCTATAAGGTGGGTATCCTTATGTATGGTAAGAAATCTACTTTCAAAGACCTCTGGAAATGGTTAAAAATGAAATAGATGGCCGGTCGGTGCCGGCCATGACACGGCTAAAGCACGTCATACCCGGCCTCAAGCACGTCATACCCGGCCTGACCGGGTATCTCCTGATTCTCGCTGCCTGTGCCCCAAGGGTGGAGTACCGCCTTGTGCCCATGGACGGCCACAGGGCTGCCGCCCAGCCAGTAACGCTGGAAAACCAGTCCACGGCGCTTGGCACGTTTGAGGATGACATCTATGTCACTCCTTCCGGCGTCCGCTATGATGAAGATAGCCCGGTGGCAGAGGTTGCGGAGGTCCTCATGGAGGCCCAGAGGCGTCTGGCACCGCTCAAGACGGTTATCGGCCATAGTGCAGGGGAGTATCAGAACCTGAGGACAGACCCGGATCTTCCTCTTGGAAACCTCTTTGCCGATGCCCTGAGGGCCTACGGCACTGAGTTTTTCAAGGTGCCCATGGACTTTGCTGTCACAAACTTCGGCGGCATTCGCGTACCCATGCCCAAGGGAGCCATCACCATGGAGGACATTTCTTCCATGTTCCCTTTCAAGAACTACGTGTGCTATGTGAAGATGAAGGGATCGGCCATAACGGAACTGTTTGAGCAACTTGCCGGCACAAAGGCCTTCCAGGCCACTTCAGGCGCCACAATCCGCGTCAAGGACCATAAACTTGTGAGCGCCCTTGTTGGCGGTGAACCCATTGACCCGGAGCGCATCTACAACGTCACCACCATAGATTTCCTTTTGGACGGCGGTGACAAACTGAATATCGGTGCCCTGGCAGAGGATGTGACCCTTTCCACCGTGCTTCTGAAAGAAGTGATGCTGTGGTATGTGA
>OMQK01000258.1 GCA_900313205.1 uncultured Bacteroidales bacterium
AACATACTTACGGGCTTCTTCGGCCACGTGAGGGTCATTGATCCAAATGTTGGAGAACGAGTCGTTGAGGAGGTCCCTCAGGACGGTAGTTGTTTTGCTATACTCCGTAAAGAGCAGCTGGACATTTTTGTTTTTGGAAATCTTTTTCCAGGAGCTTTCCCATTTTTCAATGAGCGATTCGGTTTCTCCCACCAGCGTAGCGGCGTTTTTGCCTTCTGCCGCGGTGCGGATGATGGCACCGTAATTCTTGGGGAGAATGCTCCTGACCAGTGTCTCCAGTCTACGTTTCTCTTCCTTCGAGCCAATCTTCTGGGAGATGGACACTTTTTCTGCGAAGGGGAGAAGTACGATGTTGCGTCCTGCTAATGAAATTTCCGCAGTCAGTCGCGATCCCTTTGTGGAAATGGGCTCCTTGACAATTTGAGCCACAATTAACTGGCCGGGTTTGAGGTACTCTTCTATGTGCCCTTCCTTGGGAAGGGGCGTGCCAATGGCAATGCGCGAATACAAGTCTTTGAGATTCGTGTTGCTGTTGGACTCCTTGACAAATTGGTCGAAGGCGTTGAAGTACAGTCCCAGGTCCAGATAATGGATGAAGGCTTCTTTTTTGTCGCCGATGTCCACAAAGGCAGCATTGAGATTGGGGAGAATCTTTTTCACCTTTCCCAGGTGGACGTCTCCCACGGTGAATTTGTTCCCAGTGCTGGACTCCGTGTTGTACTCTATCAGCCGGTGATTTTCCATCAGGGCGATATGTACTTCCGTTGAACTTACGTCAACAATCAGGTCCTTGTCCGGTTTCTCTGACTCCATGTGGAAATGTTGGTTTTGGTAGGACAAGGGCTCGCGAATCCCTCCGCAAGCCCTGTTCAATTGGAAGAAGACTTACTTCTTCTTGTGGCGGTTCTTGCGCAAACGCTTCTTGCGCTTGTGCGTCGCCATCTTGTGTCTCTTATGCTTTTTACCGTTGGGCATAATGAATGGTTGTTAATGGTTTATTTCTCTTTAACGGCGCTCACGAAGCTCTTGGCGGGCTTGAAGGCCGGGATGTCGTGTGCAGGGATGGTGATGGTGGTTTTGCGGGTGATGTTACGGGCGGCCTTCTGGGCGCGGTGCTTGATGATAAAGCTGCCGAAACCACGGAGGTACACCGGATTGCCTGCTACCAGGGAACCCTTTACCACATTGGTGAATTCTTCAATAACTGCCAGAACCTGCGTCTTTTCCAGACCGGTAGTTTTAGCGACTTCGTTTACAATCTCTGCCTTAGTCATAGTTTTTATAGTTTTATTAGTTTGGTTTTCACTACTGAAAATCAGCGCAAAATTAGGCTTTATTTTTTACAAATCAAAATATTAGCGCTAAAAATCTGCCAAATATCCGGATTGGCATGGAGATTGACCAATAAGGGACCGGGACCATTGTGCCCCGATTGTATGACAAAATGGCAGATGATATGAAAAATCTACAAGATATGATGATGCCTTCCTCTGTGGAGGTGAATATTATGCCCGTGGTGGGGGAGGCGGCGTCCATGAAAGTGGATACGGCAGAATTGCCGCCGGTAATCCCCATCCTGGCCCTGCGGAATGCCGTGGTGTTTCCCGGAACCGTATTCCCGGTAACGGTAGGGCGCGAGAAGTCGGTGAAACTGGTGCAGGATGTGGAAGCGGGAAACGGGTGGCTGGCCGCCATCCCGCAAGTGGATGTGTCGGTAGAGGACCCGCAGGAAGTGGATTTGTTCCGCTTTGGTACGGTGTGCAAACTCATCAAAACGCTGGAAATGCCGGACGGCACCGTGACGGCCATCCTGCAGGGCGGCACGCTGGCTCAGCTGCAGGAGGTGGTCTCGTACGACCCCTACATGGAAGGCCGTGTGCAGTATTTGGAAGAGGATCTTCCGGCAGGTGCCGATGAACGCGAGCTCCGCGTGCTGGCAGAATCACTGAAGGAGAAGGCAGCCCTGATTGTGAAGTCCTCCTCCTTTGCGCCCAAGGAGGCCGTTGGCGCGCTGCGCAGCATCGAGAACTTTCATTTCCTGGTGAACTTTATCGCCACCACCATCGAGGTGGAGAACTTCACCGAGCGCACGGCGCTGCTCTCCATCACGGACATCCACGAGCGTGGCCTGGCCCTTCTGAAGGTGCTGGACACCCAGACGCAGCTCCTGCAAATCAAGCAGGAAATTAACCAGAAGGTGAAAACGGACATTGACCAGCAGCAGCGGGAATATTACCTGAACAACCAGCTGCGCACCATCCAGGAGGAGCTGGGGATGGACGAGGGCGAAGAGTTCGAGAAAATGCGCCGCCGGGCCGACGAGAAAAAATGGTCCAAGGAAGTGCGCGCCATCTTTGACAAGGAAATGGCCCGCCTGGAGAAATACAACCCTACGTCTCCGGACTACAGCATCCAGTTCGCGTACATCCAGTTCATGCTGGACCTGCCCTGGGGAGAGCTGTCGGACGACAACCTGGACCTG
The DNA here is from genome assembly GCA_900313205.1 of uncultured Bacteroidales bacterium. GTDB lineage: Bacteria > Bacteroidota > Bacteroidia > Bacteroidales > UBA932 > Cryptobacteroides. The sequence goes on from OMQK01000258.1 coordinate 2,483, forward strand.
CAGCATGCGCAGGAGGTACTGGACGAGGACCACTTTGGCCTGGACCAGGTGAAAGACCGTATCATCGAATACCTTGCGGTCCTCAAGCTCAAGGGCAACATGAAGTCGCCCATCCTGTGCCTGTGGGGCCCTCCCGGAGTAGGTAAAACCTCCCTTGGCAAGAGCATCGCCCGCGCGCTCGGGCGCAAGTATATAAGGATATCCTTGGGCGGTATGCACGACGAGGCCGAGATCCGCGGTCACCGCAAAACCTATGTGGGTGCCCTTCCGGGCCGTATCCTGAACGGCATCCAGCGTGCCGGCACCTCCAATCCGGTGATTGTCCTGGACGAGATTGACAAACTGTCATCGGATTTCAAGGGAGACCCTTCC
>OMQK01000210.1 GCA_900313205.1 uncultured Bacteroidales bacterium
CTGAGGAACCACCTCTTCCCATTCCGAACAGAGAAGTTAAGCTCAGTCGCGCTGATGGTACTGACCTACCAGTTGGGAGAGTAAGTCGCTGCGGTTTTTTGGATAGCCGGACGCGAAAGCGCCCGGCTATCTTCGTTTTGGGCTGCGCCCAAAACCAAAAAACCAATGCTTACGTTACCCCCACCCTGTTTCCCTCCCCTCGGGAGGGCTTCTTCGATATATGACGCGTTGAATGTAATTAGTTCATTAGCAATCATTTATAATAAACCCCCTATGTAAATATGCATAGGGGTTTTTGCGTAATTAGCTAATATTCAGCACTATACATTCAACGGATACCTCTCTTTAATCTGGTAATTGTTGCGTTCGGTGGAGCTGCGGGAGACCATTTCCCCAAGGAAGCCGGCGAGGAAGAGCATTACGCCAAGGATCACGGCCACAAGGGCAAGGTAGAAAAGGGGCTGGTCCGTTACGGCGCGGAACTTAAGGCCGTTTGCCTGGTGATAGAGCTTGGCGGCGATGATCCAGACGGTCATCACAAAGCCCACAAGGAACATCAGGATGCCGCTGGTGCCAAAAAAGTGCATGGGCTTACCGCCGAAGCGGGACAGGAACCACAGGCTCATAAGGTCCAGAAGGCCGTTCACAAAGCGGCTCATACCAAATTTGGACTTGCCGTACTTGCGTTTCTGGTGATGGACGGGCTTCTCTCCAATCTTTGTAAATCCGGCGTTCTTTGCAAGGTAAGGGATGTAGCGGTGCATCTCACCGTATACCTCTATATTCTTTACAACCTCCTTGCGGTAGGCCTTGAGGCCGCAGTTCATGTCGTGGAGCTTGATGCCGGTGACCTTGCGGGCGGTCCAGTTATAGAGTTTGGAAGGAAGGTTCTTTGTAAGGGCGTTATCCTTACGCTTTTTCTTCCAGCCGGAAACAAGGTCATAGCCCTCTTCACGGATCATACGCACCATCTCAGGGATTTCCTCCGGGGAATCCTGAAGATCGGCATCCATCGTGACCACAATGTCTCCTTCTGCGGCGGCGAAGCCTTCATACAGGGCGGCCGATTTTCCGTAGTTCCGGCGGAACCTGATGCCACGCACGGGACCCCCGGTCAAGCCGGGGGTGACGGTGGTACCGTCAGAACCCGGGACGGTGGTACCGTCATGGCCGACATGATCGGCCATCTCCTGAATGACGCGCCAAGACCCATCCGTGGAGCCGTCGTCCACAAAGATGATTTCATAGGTGAAGCCTTCAAGCGCCTTCTCTATCCAGGCCTTCAGTTCCGGGAGGGAATCGGCCTCATTGTAAAGGGGTATGATTATAGAAAGGTCCATAACTGGGTTATTGTTCTTCTGGGGTGTCATCCTTGTTATCTTCCTTTGGAGGGAAGCCCCCGAAGAGTTTCTGAAGGAAGATATAGCGGGACATGATTGATGCAAGGATACTGCCGTAAAGGAAGCAGTACAGCCACTGGAAAATGAAGGTAAGGAGCGGAAGCTTGTCCATTGCGCCTTCCACGGCGTCACGGTCACTGGAAAGGAGCTGCATACCGCTCATCATCTGGTCCACCATAGAGTCAATGGCCTCTGCGGGCATTTTCATTATGATAAAGGCCTGGGCCGATGCAAGGATGAGGCCGCTGAGAAGCGCCGCCCTTCGGCCTAATTTATAGGTATCCTCAATCTTTACGCCCTCAAATTTGTCACGGAAGCGGAGCATCACCTCCTTCATAAGGAGTATGCACCCGAAGAATTCCACCGCCCAGAGAACGATTGCCGCCGCCTGGATAAGGAAATTGCTGCCGCTGAGAGCAGCCAGCTCCTTCAGTACCAGGCACGCCACGGATACCGCCCCGAAGAGCAGCCCCGCCTTGGCCGATTCATTCCATATGACTGTATTGTCTGCTTTCATATAACTTACAAAGATACGTATTTTTAATGAAAAGTATATTCCAATTATTTTTGCTATCTTTGTAGACTAAAAACTAACTAAGAATTATGATCAACATTAAGTTCCCGGATGGAAGTGTCCGTCAGTATGAGGCTGGCGTGACCGGTTATGACGTGGCAATGAGTATAAGCCCTCGTCTTGCAGAGCAGATTCTGGCAGTGAATATCAAGCGCCCGGATGAGCCGGAGACATCCCGCGGAACAACAATAGACGTGATGCGTCCCATAACCGAGGACGTGGAGATCCGCCTTCTCAAGTGGGAAGACGACGAAGCCAAGAAGGTGTTCTGGCACTCATCGTCCCACCTTATGGCAGAGGCTCTTGAGGCCCTTTTCCCGGGCGTGAAGTTCGGTATCGGCCCCGCAATTGAAAACGGCTTCTACTACGACGTAGACATGAACGGCCGCACCCTCACTGACGCAGACTTCAAGGCCATCGAGAATAAGATGCTGGAGCTTGCACGCGGCAAGGAAGACTTCTGCCGCATAGAGGTTTCAAAGGCCGATGCAATGAAGTACTTCACGGAGAAAGGCGACCAGTACAAGCAGGAGCTCATCTCGGAGCTTGAGGACGGCACCATCACCTATTACACCAACGGTCATTTCACAGACCTTTGCCGCGGTCCTCACCTCCGTAACACTGAGGTGATCAAGGCCGTCAAGGTTCTGTCTCTAGCAGGCGCATACTGGAGGGGCGACGAAACCCGCCAGCAGCTCACCCGTATCTACGGCATCACCTTCCCCAAGGCCAGCATGCTCACTGAGTATCTCCAGGTTCTGGAAGAGGCCAAGAAGCGTGACCACCGCAAGATAGGAAAGGAGATGGAGCTCTTCACCTTCTCCCAGAGGGTTGGAGCAGGCCTTCCCCTGTGGCTGCCCCGCGGCGCGGCTCTCCGCAACACCCTTCAGTCCTTCCTTGCAAAGAAGCAGGCAGAATACGGTTACCTTCCCGTGGTAACTCCTCATATCGGCGCAAAGGAACTCTACGTAACTTCCGGCCACTATGCCAAGTACGGAAAGGATTCCTTCCAGCCCATCCACACCCCTCAGGAAGGGGAGGAGTATCTCCTCAAGCCCATGAACTGCCCTCACCACTGCGAGATTTTCAGAAGCGCCCCGCGCTCATACCGTGACCTCCCCCTGCGTTTTGCAGAGTTCGGCACCGTGTACCGCTATGAGCAGTCAGGTGAACTCCACGGCCTTACCCGCGTGCGTTCATTCACCCAGGACGACGCCCACCTTTTCTGCCGCCAGGACCAGCTCCAGGAAGAGTTTGAAAAGGTCATCGACCTCATCCTCTACGTGTTCAAGACCCTGAAATTCGATAAGTTCACCGCCCAGGTTTCACTCCGTGATCCCAAGAACCCTTCAAAGTATATCGGCTCTGAAGAAAACTGGAACAAGGCAGAGCAGGGCATCATTGACGCCGCCAAGAAGAAGGGCCTTCCTTACGTTGTGGAAACCGGTGAGGC
>OMQK01000132.1 GCA_900313205.1 uncultured Bacteroidales bacterium
ACGTATTCAAGGGACCCGGCGTCAATTGATGAGAATTTACCATTCCCCCAAAGCCTTGGGAGCATCTGGTAAATGACGGACTTCATACTACCAGTTCAGGATCTTGCGGAAGTCGTATTCCTCAGGATTGGGAACGTACTTCTTTGCAGCCTCGTAGTCTGCGGGAGTGATGAAGTGGCAGAGGTGGTTGAAGTAGTTCTGTGCAATACCGCCGTCAATTGCCACCCTGCGCGGAGGAATCTTTCCGTCTGCGCCCTGGAGGTCCTTCAGATACAGGGGCTTAGCCTCACCGAAGGCGTCTACGTATACCATGCAGCCGGTTTCACCCTTCTTGAAGAGCTCATATGCGCCCATTGCAAGCTCACTGCAGTAAGTGAGGTCAAATGCAATTGGATCCTGGCAGCGGACGTCGTAGCCAATCTCAACGGGACGGGTTTTGACCTTAAGGCCGATAGCCTTGAACTTCTTCTCAAGGATGTCGTTGAAAAGGACAGCCTTGGAGATCTTGCCAAGTTCCGGGTGGCCGTGTTCATCATAGGTCATGGAAACGCCGGCGTTCTTGATTTCCTGAGGGTCAAGGTCATGGAAAACGCCCTCTGCAACTACTACGGTGCCGTAAGGGATTCCAAGGATGTTGCGCTTGAGAATAGCGGAAAGAGCAAGGTTCACAATCTTGTCAAGGGTGATTTCCGTCTTGTTGAACATCTCAGGGATGATGGTCATGGGGCAGTGAGTGGCCTCGCCGATACCAAGGGCAAGGTGACCTGCGCTGCGGCCCATTGCGCTGATGATGAGCCAGTTGCCGCTGGTGCGGGCATCCTCATACACGGTGCGTGCAAGGTGGGCGCCCTCATCCTTTGCGCTGTTGAAGCCGAAGGTGGGAGCGTTGCCGGGCAGAGGGAGGTCATTGTCGATGGTCTTGGGGACGTGGATGTTGTGGATGGGATACTTCTTTGCCTCAAGGAACTTTGCAATGCGGTTTGCAGTGGATGCTGTATCGTCACCACCGACGGTTACCAGGAGCTTGATGTTGTTGTCCTGGAAAAGGCCAAGGTTGAAGTTCTCTTCAAAGTCTTTGTCCGTGGGTTTGAAACGGCTCATCTGGAGGTATGAACCGCCGCGGTTGAAGTAGGAATCTGCTTTGAAGAAATCTATGTCCTCAGTGCGGGGGCTCTTGGAGAAAAGCCCGCTGTAACCGCCGTGAAGGCCGATTACACGGTAACCGTTTGAAAGGAAAGTCTTTGCAACAGACATTACGACGGTGTTCATGCCCGGGGCCGGGCCGCCGCCACAGAGGATAATGATAGAATCTTTCATAAGTACAATTTATGTTTTGAAAATAGTTTCTTTAAATCATACAAAGATAGTAAGAATTAACGTGATTTGAAATATACGCAATACCGCTTTTTTTTGCTATCTTTGTACAATTATGGACTATAGTGAGGCAAAACATAGGATAGAGGAGCTCAAGGCCGTTCTCCTGGAGAACAGCCGGAAGTACTATGTGGAGAACGCCCCCACAATGAGCGACTATGAGTACGACTCCCTCATGCATGAACTGGAAGCCCTTGAAACCCAGTTTCCTGAACTTGCTACGGAAGACTCCCCTGCCCGCCGCGTGGGATCGGACCTTGAGTCCGGTTTCCGCAAATACCCTCACAAATATCCCATGCTCTCCCTTGGCAACACATACTCTATCCAGGAGGTTGAAGAGTTTGCCGAAAGAGTTACAAAATCCCTTGACAGGCCTTTCACATATAGCGTAGAGCTCAAATACGACGGTACAGCCATCTGCCTTACCTACCGTAACGGCGTCCTTTTCCGTGCCCTTACTCGTGGAGACGGCGTTAAGGGAGACGACGTAACCTCCAATGCCCGCCGCATAGCCAACATCCCCCATGCCCTGAAGGGTACGGGCTGGCCTGAGGAATTTGAGATAAGGGGTGAGATCCTTATGCCCTATGAGTCCTTCGACCGCCTCAATGAGGAGCGTGAACTTGCGGAGGAACCCCTCTTTGCAAATCCCCGCAACGCCGCCAGCGGTTCACTCAAACTCCAGAACCCTGAGGAAGTTGGAAAACGTGGCCTTTTCTGCGTGCTTTACCACATTCCGGTTGGTCAGGTAGATTACCCCACCCATGATGCAGCCCTTAACGCTGCTGCTCAGTGGGGCCTTCCCGTTGGTGACAAACGCCAGATATGCTCCAGCATTGAGGAGATAGAGGCTTTCATCGGCAAATGGGATACGGAGAGAAAATCCCTTCCCTATGCCACTGACGGCATTGTAATCAAGGTCAACGAGCTTTCTTATCAGGCAGAACTAGGCTATACCGCCAAGAGTCCCCGCTGGGCCGTGGCCTACAAGTATAAGGCTGAGCAGGCCTGCACGCCGGTCCTGTCCATAGATTATCAGGTGGGCCGTACCGGCGCTGTAACGCCCGTAGCCAACCTTGAACCCGTTTTCCTTTCCGGAACCATGGTAAAGCGCGCCACCCTTGTCAATGAAGACCAGATCCGTGCCCTTGACCTCCATGAAGGAGACTGGGTGTATGTGGAAAAGGGCGGAGAAATCATTCCCAAGATAACGGGTGTAGAAGAGTCAAAGCGTGAACCCGGTGCAAAGGTGCCGGTGTTCCCTACCGTGTGCCCGGACTGCGGCACTCCCCTTGTGCGGGTAGAAGGCGAAGCCAAATGGTTCTGCCCCAACCGTAAGGGCTGTCCCACCCAGATTAAAGGCCGATTAGAGCACTTTGTAACCCGCAAGGCCATGAATATCCTCTGCGGAGAAGCCACCATAGAGCAGCTATACTCCCTTGGCCTTGCCAGGGTTCCCTCAGACCTGTACCGGCTCCGTGAGATGGACCTTGTGAGGCTTGAGGGCTGGAAGGAAAAATCGGCCTCCAGGTTTACTCAGTCCGTGAAGGAATCCCTTGCCGTACCATTTCAGAGGGTGCTTTTTGCCATTGGAATCCGCTTTGTGGGAGAAACCACCGCTAGGGATATAGCCCGTCACTTCGGGAGCATAGACGCCGTCATGGCCGCATCACGTGAGGAGCTTCTGGAAGTACCTGAGGTTGGGGACGTGATTGCCGACAGCATCATTGCCTTCTTTGCCGATCCTGACAATATCCGCGAGGTAAACGCCCTTAAGGACGCCGGCCTCAGGATGTCCGTTGAGGTAAAGCAGGCCGCCTCCAGTGCCCTTGAAGGCAAAACAATAGTGATAAGCGGCACCTTCAGTATCTCCCGTGATGATATGAAGGCCCTTATTGAAGCCAACGGCGGCAAGAACGGCTCTTCCGTCAGTTCCAAAACCTCCTACCTCCTTGCCGGTGAAAAACCCGGCCCAGAAAAGGTCAAGAAGGCACAGGACCTTGGCGTAGAAATTATTGACGAAGCATCGTTCATGGCTCTTCTGCCGGATAATGCTGGTGCGAGGGCCTCAATGCGCTCATCAGAGCGCACGGCGGAGGCCGGGTCCGAGGGCTTGTCCCGAGGACTTATAGGCCGGGAGCCGCAGGGGGATAATAGGGGGGCGGAGCCCACCTCAATAGAGGGGTCGCGAAGCGACGATTCAGGAGAGTCTACCCCCTCCGGCAATGACATTATTGAACCAACGCTGTTTTAGAGATGTTTAAGAAATTGTGGCATAAGATTCAGGTGATTATCCGGTGGGCATCCATCTGGATATACCGGATCACGCGGTTTCTGACTCATGACATTTTCTATCTGAGGGAAGAGGATTTCTCACGGTGGAAAGGGCGTCTTGTGAAAGATGCCAAGACCGTGATCCTTATGCTCACAACGTTCAGCGCCCAGAAGATCGGGTACCAGGTGACCGCCCTGGCATACAGGAGCATGATGAGCGTTGTGCCGGCAATAGCAATTGCATTCTACCTCACTTCAGGTGTGGGCCTCAAGGATATGTTCAAGGACATCCTCCTGACAAATCTTGGAGACATCCGTCTCACGGAGGTCCTCATGAATGCTGCAGACAATATAGTGGACGTAGCCCAGAGCGGCCTCTTCGGTTTTATCTCCATGGCATCCTTCCTGTGGATAGTGCTGTCCCTGATGATAACCGTGAGAAGCGTTTTCAACAATGTGTGGAAGGTGGACAAGGAGAGGAACTTCCTGAAGATGATAGGTGTCATAATCGGCATAACCATAATGGCCCCGTTTGTGGTGATCATCTTCTTCTCAGGATCCGTGGTGTATTCCCATATCCTGGACGTGCTGTTCCCCGGCACGGAGATTATCTACTCCACTATTAAGAGTTTCATGTCCTGGCTGCTCTTTGCAGGCGCCAGCATACTTATAATGTCGGCCATGTACAAGTTCATCCCCGGAACAAAGGTCAGGTTCCGCTACGCCATCAAGGCTGCCCTGATCTCCGGCCTTCTGTTCACGGGAGTGCAGTACCTGTACCTTGAAACCCAGATGATGGTGGCCAAGGTAAGTGCCGTATACGGTGTCCTGGCAGCCCTTCCGCTGTTCATGGTGTGGCTTAACCTTGGGTGGACCATCATCCTTTACGGAGCGGAGCTTTCCTTTGCCTTCCAGAACGTTGACAGGATGGGTATCACCAACGAGCAACTTGACAAGATGTATGCAGAAGCCGTCCGTGAGAGGAAGGAGAGGCATCAAAAAGGTTTAGAACTATGAGTTTTTCAGAGTTTACACAGAAAGATTACGACTGGATAAGGCGTGACTACGAGGTCCTGAGGGCATCGGCCGAAAAACGATGCGCCAACGAGAAAGAACTTGCGGTGGTGGAGAAGGCCTTCGAGTTTGCCAACAACGCCCATCGTAACGTCAGAAGGCGCAGCGGTGAGCCCTACATGCTCCACCCTATCGCCGTGGCGCAGATCGTGGTAGACAATATCGGCCTTGGATACAAGTCAATATCGGCCGCCCTCCTACATGACGTTGTGGAAGATACGGATTATACAGTGGAG
>OMQK01000115.1 GCA_900313205.1 uncultured Bacteroidales bacterium
CGCTCTTGCGGTGCGCTTCAAGAAGAGCAAGGTCCGTAAGACCGTAAGGCTTCTCCTGCCCACGGTGGTCCTTACCCTTGTGGTGATCTTCTGCCGCATCACCTTCATGCCCAACATCCTGATGAACCTCCTGTTCCCCATAGTGATGACGGTTGGATTCATCTGGCAGGCCCTTGCCTGCGGCTTCAACCTTGGGAAGGTGGATAAGGAAAACCGCGGTATGGGCCTTATGTCACTTCTTGTGATGGGCGCAGCTGCCCTTGCCGCAATCTTTGGCTATATCTTTATAGCCCTCATGATAGTGACATGGTGGTACTTCCAACTTGCGGCAGTGCTTGCCCTGCTTGCCGTAAGCCACCTCATGGGCATCTACAAGGAAAGGCGCCTCACAAAGCGCATCGCTTCCTTCCAGGACAATATAAGTTATGTAACAGGAGCCGCCAAAAAGTCCCTGATGTTTGGCGCCACATGGTTCTATGACCTCCTGAGAGATGTGTTCATCCCCGTACTCATCCTGGTGTCAATTCCCCTGTGCATACGCTATTCACTGGATATCTTTGACTTCACAGACCTCTTCCAGACCTTCTACAACACCCCGTTCTTCCAGGTCCTGGATCCTACCACCGGCGCTGTGTCATTCCGCCTGTCCGTAAGTAACATAGTGCTCCTTGTGGCCCTGTTCTTCGTGTTCCAGTACCTCAATAAGGTGGTCCAGACCCTGTGGCAGTACCTCAAGTTTGTCACCTACCTTGCCAAGACCGGCCAGAGCACCGTTCAGTCAAATGACGTGAACCTTTCCCTTGGAAAGAGCGTCATAAGCGTAATAGTGTGGTTCACCTACATTACCGTGATCGTTCTTCTCCTCAAGATCCCCACAGGCTCCCTGGGCCTTGTTGCGGGTGGTCTCAGCGCCGGTATCGGCCTTGCCATGAAGGATATCCTGAATAACTTCATCTACGGTATGCAGCTCATGAGCGGCCGCCTGAGGGTAGGGGACTGGATTGAATGTGACGGCATCCGCGGTAAGGTCACGGACATAAACTACCAGACCACCCAGATAGAGACAATCTCCGGTACCCTTGTGGCCTTCCTCAATGCAAACCTCTTTGGAAAGAGCTTCCAGAACCTTACAAGGAACAATGAGTATGAGTTCACCAAGGTCACCGTGGGCGTAGCCTACGGCGTGGACATAGAAAAGGTAAGGACCGTGCTCACGGAGGCCCTGGAGGTGCTCAAGACAAAGGACAAGTACGGAAGGGCCATAGTGGAGCCCAAGTTTGGCATAAACATCCGCTTTGGGGACTTTGGAGACAGCTCCGTGGAAATTGCCGTTAAACAGTTTGTGCTGGTTCCGGAAAGAGGCCTGTTCATAGACCGTGAGAAGGAGATAATCTACAAGGCCCTCAACGATGCCGGCATCACAATCCCGTTCCCGCAGTGCGACGTGCACCTTATTAAAGACGAATAAAAAATCATATACCGACAATGAAGAAAACTATCATCGCAGCGCTCATGCTGCTTTCCTTCCAGGCTTTTGCCCAGACACCAATTGCCGGCATCCTGAACCGTTTCTCGGATCCTGACAAAGGACACACCGTATTTGTTGAAAAGGGCAACCATGCCATCGGCTTCAGCGGAAACTACTACAACTTCAACGCGGACGGCTACGCAGACGGAGATGGCTTCTCCATACTGTCCCTCGTCAATATGGGCGACGGAGTTGTCCACGCCTGGAATGTGGTTCCCAGGATATCCTGGTTTGTGGCCGATGACATCTCAATCGGCGCAAACCTCCTCTACTCAGGATATGTGGCCGATACAAACATAAACCTGGATTTCAGGGAAGTTCTTCCTTCGCTTTACGCATGGCTTGATGACTCCTCCATTGCGAACGTGGCCATATCTTCCCGTCATATGGTGCACCATAACTGGGGCCTTGCATTCTCTGCCAGAAAGTATATGTCCTTCTTCGGATCAAAGACCTTCGGCGTCTTTGGAGAAGCCCGTCTTTTTGCAAAGTACGGCAACACTTTCTCCTGCCCCCGCACCGAAAAACAGTTTGGTAAGACACGTACCTCGCAAACCGCCCAGGTGGGTGTAGACATTGCCGGCGGCCTTGCCGTTAAACTTAGGGACAACAGCGCCCTCACCATCAGCGTTCCCATCATCGGCCTTACCTGGAACGGCGCCTGGCAGGACAGCGAAAGAAGGTATGAAGCCATAAAGAAGGACGAAACAGGTAAGAATATGAAGGATGATGTGACCGGGGAATTCATTACGGAAGAGGTTGTGGTTCCCGGTGGCGGCAAGATGTCCTACCTCAGGGTATCCCGCGCCACAAACGTCCTGGACCTCATTGGAATCCAGATTGGATATACCCACTTCATCGGTCCTAAGCCCAAGAATAAGTAAATACGGTTGAGACGAAGGAAATGGAGGCCGAAGGCCGACAAGGGGGAGTTTGAGGGGGCGAAGCCCCTTCAATAAAAGTGAAACGTATTGCCCACAAAAGAAGACAGCCGTACAGGCTGTCTTCTTTTGTGGGCGGTACTGGATTCGAACCAGTGACCCCCTGCTTGTAAGGCAGGTGCTCTGAACCAGCTGAGCTAACCGCCCTCATTTTGGGACTGCAAAGTTACTAAGATTTTTTTAAAATGCAAACTTTGCAGGGGTAAATTAAATGTGCCCGCCGCCTTCCTGGTCCAGCTGCTCGTCCACCTTGTTCTTTGCGGCCATCAGGAGGTCCAGGAGCCAGTCTTTTTGCTCGTCCACAAGGCCAAGGTCACGGCAGGCGCTCTCATAGCGGGCTAGCACGGCCTCCTGATAGCGGTGGTATCGCATTGAGGTGAGGGTGACTTCCTCAATGGACTCGTGCTCAATCTCGTAACTCTCCTTGTAGTACTCCTTATAAGCCTTTTCAGAGGTGAACTTGATGCAGAAGTAGATGAGCCCGCTGGAGAGTATGATAAGGCCGAATACGCCAATTAAAAGGGGCACAACCTGGATGAGCCCCAGAAGGCCCAGGACGGCGCCAACAAGGAAGATCACTACGGCCAGGATCTCGTTAGAGTGATTCTTAACTATTGAGGATATCTTCATAGTCCGTGAGGATATTTGTAGTGCGGTTTTGAAGTAGTTTTATCTTCTCCTTTGCGTCCATAGCCTTCTTGAAGGCGCGGCGTGCCTGGACCGCCTCCTGCGACATGCGGCGCATCTGGTCAAGATTATCCCTGAGCTTCCACTGCTGGTAAATGACGGTTGCGAAGGCAATCACAAACATGGCAAGGAAGCCAAGGAGGATGGTAATCTGGTTCTGGGACTTGAGTTTCTGGGCCTCCTCACGGAGCTGCGCATTATTCATTTCCGCATCTAGAATGGCAAGGTCTTCGTTCTGGACGGTGATGTACACGGAATCTTTCTGCTCCATAAGGGCTGATAAATTCCCATAGGCATTGCCAAACGCTCCCATATCGGCATAAATCCCGTGCTTCTGCTCCAGGCGGCCGCGGAGGGTGCCAAGGGAATCGGCCTTCTGGAGGGCCTCTTCAAGAAGGCCCTTTGAGCGGAGGTAGGTGATGTCCAGCCCGGTGCGGGTGTCAGCGTCTGTCTGGACTGCGTACAGAGGCTCTTTAAGGAGGGTGTCGTAGTACTTCCAGAACGCTTTGTCATTGCCGGCGGCATTACTGAGGTACGCCCTTGTCATGAGCGCCTTGATGCGTATTGCGGGGAAGAAACTCTCATATTCTTCCGCCCTGAGGCAGTAGTTGTCGGCCTCCGGGAAGTTTCGCATCTTGATGTTCTCCTGGGCAATGAGGATGCAAAGGTTGGGGATGTCCTGCTCTGAGCGCGCCTCACGGCAGAATCTCACGGCCTTTTCAAGGTTCTGGATGGCAAGATAATGGTTTTCCCTGTAGCTTTGGATAAGGCCGATAATCCTGTAGGAGTACATCCTTCCAAGCGGCTTTTTCTCATGCGAGGCCAGCCTTTCCATGGCCCTTGCCTCAAGCATGGCGTCGGAGATGCGGCCGGTGTGGATAAGGAATTCGCAGTACTCGTGGAGGGTGGAGAAGTAGAACTCCCTGAGGTCCTTTCTGTCGGCAAGGAGAGTCTTTATCTCTACCACCGTGCTGTCCATCCTGGCGTATTCTCCCCGGGCATAGCGGACGGGCATCTCAAGGGAAAGGCCCAGGCATTTGAGGCGGAAATTACCCTGCAGCTCACCTTCCCGGTACAGGGAATCGGCCAGGGGAAGATTGTCCTTATTGAATTCCTGCATGCGGCCGTAAGCGTAGCGGATGAACGTTTTCTGGTCCACCCGGAGGCGGTTTACAATCTGCCCCTGGGCGGCAACGCAGACAAGCGCCGCCAATGCCGATAGAAGGAACTTCCTCAAAATAAGACGTTACTTTCCGGATTTTGCCTTTGCAATGGCAAGCTGGTTCACCACGCATGAGAGCAGCTTTTCCATAATGATGGGCTTCATGATGAAGTCGTTGGCACCCACGTTGAAACCCTTAATCACGTCCTCGTTGGAGTTGAGGGCGCTCAGGATAACAATCTGGATATCTGCGGTTTTGGGGTCTTCCCTGAGCCGGCGGATAACTTCAAAGCCGTCAATCCCCGGCATCATGAGGTCCAGGAGGATAAGGTCCGGTTTCTGCTGGGCAACCGCGTCAAGGGCCAACTGTCCGTTGGCCGCAGTCCTGAGTTTGAAATTGAAGCGTGACAGCATCTTCTGAACCAGGAGGAGGTTCAGGGGGATGTCGTCTACTGCAAGCACGTTATAAGCGGAATAATCGTGATCCTGTGCGTAAAGTGGTGTCATATAATATGAGGTTTTATTCTGGTTTAACTGGCTCTGTAGGAATGGTAAATACAAAGCGTGCTCCCTTGCCGGTGTGGGTTGTGTCAAGGTAAACTTTGCCGCCCATGCGGCCTGCTATATCGCGGCAGATACTAAGGCCAAGGCCTGTTCCCTGTACGTATTCGTTGAGTTTGGTGAAGCGCTCGAAAATCTTTTCGGCGTCTTCCGGCGGTACACCGGTTCCGGTATCGGTTACGGAGTAGGTCAAAAAGCCCGGGGTCTCAGTAAGTGAACTTGCAACCACAATTGAGCCCTCGGCAGTGTGCTTGCAGGCGTTTGTGATGAGGTTTATGAGAATCTGCTGCACGCGGCGGGGATCCGTTGTAAACTGGAGAGGCTCTTTCTCTTCGGGGACGTATGTGAGCGTTACACCGGGCTGCAGGCGATGCTCTGAACTGGATATTGCCTGCTGGGCAATGTAATCCCTGTCTGCGGTCTCATATGTGAAACTGTATTTGCCGCTGTCCATGGCCGATGCATTGAGGATGTCGTCAAGGAGCATCGTGAGCATCTTGGTGTTGTTGATGATATGTGCAGAGAACTCATCTTTCTCTTCCGGACTCAGGGCGCCGTCAGGGAGGGACAGAAGCTGCGAGAATCCCACAATGGCGTTTAGCGGCGTACGTACCTCATGGCTCATGTTCTGGATGAAGCGGGTCTTGGCTTCATCGGCCAGTTTCACTTTGCGGTTGGCTTCCAGGAGCTCCTTGTTATGGCGGCGGAGGGAACTTATATGGACTATAAGGAAGGTCATGATGGCCACCAGGATGGCTATGGCCAGGATAAGAACCAGGCGCGTGATGCTCTGGACTTCCTCTTTCTGATGGGCCAGTTCTCCCTGGAGGGTAGTGTTTCCAAGGCGGGCGTCCATCTCTGCAATCTTGGAGCGGTTTGCTGTCGCAATCTGCTTCTCGAATTTCACTACCAGCAGCCTTTCAATCTCAAAGCCCTGATCTTTGTAATCATATTTCTCCGCGACGTTGGCTATATACTTGATTTCCCTTGTGTTGGCTACGGCAAGGTTACTGATGGAGTTGGAGTCGAAATGGCCGTCAATTATGGCGTCAAGGGTGCGGAGCACCAGGGGAGCCGTGTTACTGATGGTAGAGATCTGAGGGTCACGGAGGCAGTAATCCCTGTAGTTGTTGAAGTCGCCGCTGCGTTTTTCGTAGGCTGCTATCTTTGCAAGGTGGTATATGCAGCGGAGACTGTCCAGATGGGTGACAGCGGTCTTGACTGCCTTATCCACATTTATTTTCACGGAGTCTGCGCCAATCACATAGGTGTCTGAAAGGTCGCAGTACAGGCGTGATAATGTCTGGCGCCTAACAACCGGATCCTTGGATTCATTGTAGATATGGATGGCCTTGAGGATATATGGTTTTGCGTTGATGTAGTCTCCCTGGGAAACGTAGAGTGCTACCATATAGCGCTGGCTCATCCACATTCCGTAGGAGTCGTTCCTTTGCTGGGCTTCTCTCTGGAGGTCCTGGAGGATCTCCATTGTGCGGATAATTTTGTCGTGGTTGTAGAAATAGTTCTGGACTATCTCATAGGAGTAGTAGAAATACTGGGGATATCCGTTTTTGTCGGAGATGGCCTTGAGTTCCTCCTGCAAATTCAGAATTTCCAGGTCCTGGGCATCCGTAGTGGCGGTATGGTTAGGGATATGCCTTGTGGCATCCCTCAGACGATCTACATAATACAGGGTTTCCGCCTTCTTGTCACCGGCAGCCTTTGCGGCAAGAAGAAGGGAGTCATTGACTTCCTGGAATCCTTCCTGGCCGATAAGCATTTCCGCACGCCGGAAGTATTCGTAGCACTTGTCATCAATCTGATACGGATTGTTCTGTGCCGCGGCCGTAAGGGCCCCGCCAAGGACTGTAAGGACTATTGCCAGTAAGGTTTTTCTCATAGACTCCAAATATAAGAAAAAATTTGGAAAAAAATACGTTTTGCCGTGCCCTTAGGGCGTTGTCCTTGGGCCGATAAAAAGAAATGCCCGGGGTTATAAATCCGGGCGTTTCAGATTAGTCACCATCGTAACTCCAATAGGTAATTACAAGGCTGGTGATGCGGTTTCTGGTGCTGTTTACTCTGTCCCCAACGGTGATTGAAACGCTGTATGTAGAGCCTGCCCATGTTCCGCTTGTATTACTATTGCGTGTATATGTGCCAACATTTGGAGTCATGGAACATTGACCATAATAAGTAGTATTAAACCAGCCAGACTCAGAATAGTACGTAAATTGTATCTGAGACATGATGGCGGAGCAACTGACGGTCGTGGTGCTATTCTGATAAAGCTCAATGTAATTATTATTAGAAACACCATTAAGCCTTGAGAAACTTAAGGTAATGGTTTCACCGTCGTCAGTGGTAAAGGTTTTACTCCTATTCTGGCCACCAGAAAGTCCGGAAGTAAGGTTGTTGCCGGACACAGTATATGTATGCGGAACAAAGTCTGAGTTAACTCTTTCTGCGGGGTGATAGGCACTGTTTTCCAACTTCACAGAGTATACACCGTTAAATCCGCTCTCTGTCTTTAGGTTCAGGGTGCAGGATGAATTGGTGGCAGTATAATAATACTTGTTATCGGTACCAACCACCGGTGTGAGCTGGGCGGAGCCATTAGGGACAAGGCCGTCAAGCGTCACTATGATCTGGCGGTTATTCTGGTTATCCAGATCATCCATATTGAAATGGTAGGTCAGATTGGTACCAACAGATGTCAATCTCATATCTGAGAAGTACATCTTGGTAAAATTATACATGTGGTAGTTGGTGAATGCAGTCTGTCCCTTGTTGAAGTACTCGTTTGAGACGTAGATATTGCTGGCGCTGATATCCTTGTTGGTCTTGAAGTGACAGGTCATGACCACGCCGCCATCTCCGTCGGGAAGTCCCCTTCCGGCGTAAAGTCCAGTTCCGGTGTATTCCTCATAGCTGAGCGTCCGCTTGAAATGGAATGAAGGATAACTCTTGTTGGGGACCAATGTGGTGCCGGATTCCACAGGCAGGTTCTCTTCTTCCCATCCGGCGGCAATATAAGGCGTGAGACTGAGTTTTTCCGCCTCTATATTGAATATAAGGGGGAACATGGATTCCGGAAGGTCCTTAGGAATGCCGATATTCAAATTAACCTGCTTGCCAATGACATCCTCCACGCTTGGAGTACAGGAAACCGCCATGGTTTGCCGCTCCAGGAGATAATAGGTGACGTCACGATACACAGTGGCGGATGTTCCCGCAACCTGACCGCTGATGCGGATAGTCTGGTTCTTCTTCTGGGCTTGCGGGGCATTTGTGGAGAAACGAAGAGTCCGGAATCCATCATTTGTATCATCGGCAGCATCTATGACAATGATACCATGGCCATCTCCGCCTACAGTAGTCCTGCCGCCTGCCGTAGAAATGCTGGTGGTGTTGCTTATAACATCACCGGCAGAACCACCCTGATTAATAGTAATAGTGACATGGTCATTATCAGGGTTGTCATGTTCTACATCAGGGATGAATTTAAATTTCAGCGTAACCTCACTGGTTGTTTCCACTATGGTTTTGGAGGTATATTCCACCATGATACGGCCATAACCA
>OMQK01000134.1 GCA_900313205.1 uncultured Bacteroidales bacterium
ACGTACTCTACAGCTGCTTCAATTTCATCATGCTCCAGCAAATAGTGGAGAAAGTTACCGGAGAGCGCCTCTGTGACTATCTCCAGGAGAATGTCTTCGACGTTCTTGGCCTTGAGCACACCTGCTTCTTCCCGCTGGACGGCAAGCCCATAAAACCGGAACTCGCAGAGCTATGCGCCCCCACTGAATTTGTGGGAGACACCCTCCTTCTGAAGGCACAGGTCCATGACCCCACCGCACGCCTTGTGATGAAAGGCAATTCCGGTAATGCCGGCATGTTCTCCAACGTAGAAGACATAGCCGTCATCTGCTCTGCCCTTCTTAACGGCGGTGAGTGGAAGGGAAAACGCATCCTGGCGCCCCAGACGGTCAAAAAAATCTTCGAGGTCCCTTCAGAAAACGATCCAAAGGTGGCCCGCGCCCTTGGCTGGGACACCTACTACAGCGCTCCTTTCATGTCAGGTGACATTTTTGAGACTCAGAACCTCCGCGGCCACTCCGGCTATACAGGGACGTCCGTCCTCATAGATCCGGACACCGACACCATCCTCATAATCCTCACGCACAGGGTGCACCCCAAGGATAAAGGCTCCGTCAGCCGTATGCGCGGAATCATAGCGTCCATCACGGCATCGGCCATAAATGATTGAATATAACTAAACAATAAAGATATGGATAAACTCCAGGAACTGACCCAGAAACTGTATGAAGAGGGTCTTTCAAAAGGAAAGCAGGAAGGAGAGGCCATCCTCTCCAAGGCCAAGGCAGACGCCGAGGCTATAGTGAAAAAGGCCACCGAAGAGGCAGAGGCTATCCTTGCCAAGGCCCGTAAAGAGGCCGATGACCTTCGCACAAGGGTGGAGGGAGACGTCAAGACTGCATCGGCCCAGGCCCTGTTGCAAAGGCCGTTGAGCCCGCCGGCGCCGCCCTCAAGGAGCCCGATTTCCTCAAGAGCGTGATCACTGAGGTTGCAAAGCGCTTCAGCGCAGAGGAGCCCCAGGACCTCTCACTCATTCTTCCTGAAAAACTTCAGGGTGAGCTTGAGCCCTTCGTGAAGGGAGAGCTTGCAAAAGCCGTAGGTAAAGGCGTAGAGGCATCCTTCTCCAAGAAGGTTGCGGGCGGCTTCTCTATCGGCCCCAAGGACGGCAGCTATTTCATCAGCCTCACGGAAGAATCCTTCAAAGCCCTTATCGGGGAATACATGCGTCCCGCCACCAAGAAGATCCTCTTTGGCTAGTGTATGAGCAATTTCGAGTACATTATCGCCTCCCTGCCCTACCTCACGCTGGATTACAAGTATGAGGACGGTCACAAGTGGGAAAGCGTGATAGAGGAGATAAAGGAGAACCTGGGAGAAAAGGACACCGAGGTCCTTGATGAACTTCTTTCCGGATTTGAGGAGAAGAACCTTAATGCCGATTTCTACGCAAAGGCCCTCTCCCACCCCGTGAAGTTCATAAGGGAGTACTTCCGCTATGACCTCAACCTCCGTAACGCCAAGGTGAGCTACATAAATGGCGCACTTGGCAGGGCGGCCGGGCAGGATATCCTTGACGGCAGGGGTGAAGACGCTGATGAAGGCCTGGACATTGACGGCTACCGCTTCACCGGCGGAGAATTCAAGGAAGAGGCCAAGGTCCAGACAGCCCTTGCCCTTTCAAGCCTTCTTGACAGGGAGCAGGCCCTTGACGACGTAACCTGGGAAGTCATCGACTCCCTCGGGACCTTCCACTATTTTGACATCACTGCAGTCCTCTGCTACGTTGCCAAGCTGCATATAGTGGACCGCTGGCTGGAGCTGGACGAGGAAAGGGGACGTGAGAAATTCCAGAAGCTTGTTCAGGAAGTGCGCGGCACATTCAAAGGAGTAGATTATAAAGACAAATAAACATATGAAAACTAAAGGTATTGTAAAGGGAATCGTCTCCAACCTTGTTACCGTAGAGGTAGACGGCCCGGTTTCCGAGAACGAAATCTGCTACATCACCTCCGAAGGAGTGAAACTGATGGCAGAGGTTATCAAGGTTAACGGAAACCTGGCATCCGTGCAGGTGTTCGAGAGCACCCGCGGAGTGAAAGGCGGCAATGAGGTTGAATTCGAGGGCAGGATGCTGGAGGTCACCCTTGGCCCCGGCCTTCTGTCCAGCACCTACGACGGTCTTCAGAACGACCTTACCACCATGACCGGCGTATTCCTTAAAAGAGGAGAATACACGGATCCCCTTAACCGCGAAAAACTTTGGGACTTCACCCCCATCGCAAAGCCCGGAGACACCGTGATTGCGGCCGATTGGCTTGGCGAGGTAAAGGAAGGCTGGCTTCCCCACAAGATCATGGTCCCCTTCAGCTTCAAGGGCACCTTCACCGTGGAATCCATCAAGGAAGCAGGCCAGTACAACGTAGACACCGTGATTGCCGTCCTCCGCAATGAGGAAGGTGAGAAGGTGAACGTCACCATGACCCAGAAATGGCCCGTAAAGGTTGCCATCAAGGGATACAGGGAAAAACCGCGTCCCAACAAGATCATGGAAACGGGCGTACGCGTAATAGACACCCTCAACCCCATCGCAGAAGGCGGTACGGGCTTTATCCCGGGCCCCTTCGGCTGCGGAAAAACCGTGCTTCAGCACGCCATCGCAAAGCAGGGTGATGCCGATGTAATTGTGATGGCAGCCTGCGGCGAGCGCGCCAACGAGGTTGTGGAAATCTTCACGGAATTCCCTGAGCTCATTGACCCCCACACCGGCCGTCACCTGATGGAGCGCACAACCATCATCTGCAACACTTCAAACATGCCGGTTGCAGCCCGTGAGGCCTCCGTCTACACCGCAATGACCATCTGCGAGTACTACAGGGCCATGGGCCTCAAGTGCCTCCTCCTGGCCGATTCAACCTCCCGCTGGGCACAGGCCCTCCGTGAGATGAGTAACCGTATGGAGGAGCTTCCTGGCGCCGACGCCTTCCCCGTGGACCTATCGGCCATCATCTCCAACTTCTACGCCCGCGCAGGCATGGTGGTCCTCAATAACGGACAGACCGGAGCCGTTACTTTTATCGGCACTGTTTCCCCTGCCGGCGGTAACCTCAAGGAGCCCGTTACGGAGAGCACCAAAAAGGCTGCGCGCTGCTTCTACGCACTGGAGCAGAACCGCGCCGACCAAAAGCGTTACCCCGCCGTAGGCCCCCTGGAGTCCTATTCCAAGTACCTGGATTACCCGGAAATCCGCGCATACCTTGACGAGACAATAGAGCCCGGATGGGTGGACAAGGTGCTTACCGCCAAGAACCTCATCCGCCGCGGAAAGGAAGCCTCAGAACAGATCAACATCCTTGGCGACGACGGCGTTCCCATGAGTTACCACGTAAACTTCTGGAAGAGTGAGCTTGTGGACTTTGTCATCCTGCAGCAGGACGCCTTTGACGCCATCGACGCCCTTTGCCCGCTGGAGCGCCAGCGCTTCATGCTGGACCTTGTCCTGGAAATCTGCGCAAAGGACTATGACTTCGAAGACTTTGAGAAGTGCCGTGAGTTCTTCAAGACACTCATCAACGAGCTTCGCCAGATGAACTACTCCGCCTATGAGAGTGAGCAGTTCAAGGCCTACAATGACTCCGTTAAGAAAATGACGGCCTAGCCGTCATCCCCGGCCCCGACCGGGGATCTCAATCCTTTAGTAATATGAACAAAGCATACCAAAAAGTATATACAAAACTGGAAGGCATTACAAAGGCCACGGTTTCATTACGTGCAAAAGGCGTTTCCAACGATGAACTTGCCGTTGTGGGCGGCCGTCTTGCACAGGTTGTCCGCATCAAGGGAGACCTCATTACTCTGCAGGTTTTCTCCGGCACGGAAGGCATCCCCTCAAACGCAGAGGTGACTTTCCTTGGAGAGCCCCCTACCCTGAAGGTCAGTGACCAGCTTGCCGGTCGCTTCTTCGACGCCTACGGCCATCCCCTTGACGGAGGCCCGGAGATAGAGGGCGAAGAGCGCCAGATCGGCGGCCCTTCCGTAAACCCTTACAAGCGCCGTCAGCCTTCACAGCTCATCCCCACCGGTATTGCCGGCATAGACCTTAACAACACCCTCGTCTCCGGCCAGAAGATCCCGTTCTTCGCAGACCCCGACCAACCCTACAACCAGGTCATGGCCGATGTAGCAATCCGTGCCGATGTAGACAAGATCATCCTGGGCGGTATGGGTCTTACCAATGACGACTACCTTTACTTCCGCCACCGCTTTGAGGAGGCAGGTGCCCTTGACAAGATCATCTGCTTCATCAACACCACGGAGAATCCCCCTGTGGAGCGCCTCCTGGTGCCGGATATGGCTCTTACCGCTGCAGAATACTTTGCCGTGGACAAGAATGAGAAGGTGCTGGTGCTCCTCACGGACATGACCCTCTATGCCGATGCCCTCTCCATCGTATCCAACCGTATGGACCAGATCCCTTCCAAGGACTCCATGCCGGGTTCCCTCTACAGTGACCTTGCAAAGATCTATGAAAAGGCCGTGCAGCTCCCTACAGAAGGCTCCATCACCATCATTGCCGTCACCACCCTCAACGACGGCGACATCACCCACGCCATCCCGGACAACACCGGTTATATCACGGAAGGTCAGCTCTTCCTGAGGGCCGATTCCGACACCGGCAAGGTGATTATCGATCCTTTCCGCAGCCTTTCCCGTCTGAAACAGCTGGTGCAGGGCAAGAAAACCAGGGAGGACCATTCCCAGGTGATGAACGCCTCCGTGCGTCTTTATGCCGATGCCCAGAATGCAAAGACAAAGCTGGAGAACGGCTTTGACCTCTCCGACTACGACCACCGCTGCCTTGCATACGCAAAGGATTATGCACGTGAGCTCCTTGCAATTGACGTAAACATTACCATCAGTGAAATGCTGGACACTGCCTGGAAGCTGTTCGCAAAGTACTTCTCCCCCGCAGAAACCGGTATCAAACAGGCCCTTATAGACAAATACTGGGTTAAATAATGGCAGTTAAATTCCAATATAACAAAACGTCGCTTACGGAACTGGGCAAGCAGCTGAAAGTCCGTCAGAGGGCTCTCCCCACCCTTCAGAACAAGGAGAGCGCCCTGAGGCTTGAGGTAAGGAAGGCCAAGGAAGAAAGTTCGCGCCTTTTGGAAAGCCTGGATAAGGCCCTGAAGGAATACGACTACCTCGCCGCCCTCTGGAACGAATTTGAGCCCGGTCTCATAGCCATAACGGACGTGGACCTATACACCAAGAAGGTTGCGGGCGTAAAAACCCCTGCCCTTGGAGAGATCCACTATGAGATCCGTCCTTTCAACGCCTTCGTGAAGCCCGCATGGTATCCGGATGGCGTGAGGATCCTTCAGGAACTCAGCCGCCTTGGCATAGAGAGCGAGGTTTACCTTGAAAAGGCCCGCATCCTGGACTACAACCGCAAGAAGACCACCCAGAAGGTGAATCTGTACGAGAAAGTCCAGATTCCAGGCTATCAGGAAGCCATCCGTAAGATAAAGCGATATATGGAAGATGAGGAGAACCTCTCCAAGGCATCTTCCAAGATAGTTAAAAACAGGCACGCCCTTGAGGAAGAGGAGGCCTCGGCCCTATGATAGCACCCATGACCAAATACTCCTTCATTCTCCTTAGCGGAATGCAGGATTCCCTGATGGATACCCTTCAGGAAACAGGCCTTGTGGATATCTCCCGCAGTTCAAAGCCCGTGGACGACCACTCCAGAGAGCTTGTCGCAGAGATTGAGCTTCTGGACGGTCTCATCAAGGGGCTTCAGAAAGCAGAAGTTCCCGAAGGAAC
>OMQK01000104.1:0-5975 GCA_900313205.1 uncultured Bacteroidales bacterium
TTGCAGTACATCACCGTCACCAGATCCTCCGTCTCAGATAGATTGATGATATTGTGCGTATAGCCGGGCAGCATATGCACCGCCTCAATCTTGTCACCGGAAACCTCCCACTCCAACACCTTGCCGGAAGGGTCGTTCAGATTCCGCTGCTGAATAAGCCCATGGCCGGCAACCACAATGAACTGTTCAAATTTGGTGTTGTGCCAATGTTGGCCCTTCGTAATCCCCGGCTTGGAGATATTAATGGACACCTGACCGGCATTAAGCGTATGCACCAACTCTGTGAACGAGCCCCGCTCATCCACATTCATCTTGAGCGGGAACGCCGCCTTCTCATACGGCAGATAGCTTAAATAAGTAGAATACAGTTTCTTAGCAAAGCTCCCTGCCGGAATCTCTGGAATCATCAGCGTCTTAGGTTGATCGGCAAAACTCTTCAGCAGGACCACAATCTCTCCCAGCGTCACCTTATGCGTCACGGGGCAGTAGCAATAGCGCCCGGACTCAAAAGGAATCACATCCAGTCCTGAGAACTCGCAATGATGCTCCTTGCCCAGGAGGGCCGATATCATCTCATCCACCAAATCATCAATGTACAGTAACTCCAGCTCCACGCTAGGGTCATTCACCGTGTACGGTAAATCGTTGGCAAACGCATTACAGAAAGTTGCCACGGCGCTATTATAATTGGGCCTGCACCACTTGCCAAAGAGGTTCGGGAAGCGGTAAACCAACATCTTGGCGCCAGTTTCCGCGCCATAAGCCAGGAACAAGTCCTCCCCTGCCTTCTTGGATCGGCCATATTCAGAGTCTCCAAAACGGCCCGTAAGGCTGGCCTGCTGAGAACTTGACAACATCACCGGGCAAGCGTTCCCGTGCTTTTTCAGCGTATCCAGGAGCGTGGAGGCAAACCCAAAGTTCCCTGCCATAAACTCCTCCTTGTTCTGAGGCCGATTCACCCCCGCCAGATTGAACACGAAGTCCGCCTCCGCGCACCACGCATCAAGCTCCTCAGGTGTAGAATCCAGGTCATACTCATACACGGCCTCAATCTTAAGTTCCGGGAAGCGCCGATCCTTCCCTTCCTTGATGTTATTAAACGCTGCGCAAAGGTTCTTACCCACAAAGCCCTTGGCGCCAGTAACAAGTATTTTCATTTGATTATTATTGCCGTATTACACTTAAAAATTATTTCCCTAGCCAATCAAACAACAATAGAGGATATGAGGACAATACTGAAACCCGGCAATCAGGGAGGCTTTCATAGTCTCCAATCTGATGCTTCAAGATTTGGGCTTGAGAGATACTGTCTCTATCTACAGGAGGATAAGAGAAATCACCATTACAGATATAATTTGCCTTAGCCACATTCTGTATTTTGATAAGATTCCAATTCAAAACACGATTCTCCAAAGATCCCCTCAATAAGAAATCCATATTGGAATAGAAGGAAAAATCTGAGGACAATCTTTTAAAATCACGACAATCTTCACGTGAAACAGTATAACTATAGTAGTCTTTATCCGGTAGTTCCTTGGTATACCTGATGGACTCTATCATAGGATAATTAACATATAATTTCCCATGTTCTGTTTCCTCTCCAAAATAAGACAACAAATAAGACAATTGCCTATTGAGATCTTCCGGACTGCGATTCACATCGTGAAAGTCATAATCAAAAAGTAAATATATTTCAGAGAACTGATCCGAACGATTAATGCCGGCAAAAGGATTATCAGGGGTATTCTTATACTTCTCTCTGAGATAATCAACCAAATCTGCGCCTTCACCTAAATTCATCATCTCGTGGTAAAGGTCATCAATATTGCACCCATATACTACAGCAACAGAATCTGCAGATAGCCCGCATATTTCCATCATTGCTTTGTATACTTTTATATCGGGCCTCTTCCCCTCAAGAATAAAAAGAATCATAAAACAAATCCGTCTCCTCTATATAGTTTTTCCAGATTATGACCTAACCTGAGCTCTTTTGAAGTACATTTATTCAGCGGCTTCACTTGTTTCCCATCAATGAGGTAATAACAATCCGGACGCAACAGATCATTTGTCATCAATGACGTATTGTGCGTTGTAAGTATTACCTGACAGGATTGGGCGAACAAGCGCTTGCACACTGCAAAAGCCAACTCATAATGATAAAAAGCGTCAAATTCGTCGATAAAGACAAAAGAAGCCTCAGAGAGTTTAGACAGCCAATAATAAAGAAGCGTCAATGATGATGTTCCTGTAGACTCAATGGACGAGAGCGCAATTCTTCTTCCATCAATTAGACAGAAGATAACTTTCTCACCACGTTGTGGCTTGGCAAACGTAAACTGCTGCCCACTCACGCTTAAAACAAACTTACCAAAATCGTCTAGTAAACCATGCTCTATAATATACTCTTCGAGATTGGTTGTTCCAACTTCAAATCCGATATATCCCCTATCCTGCAAACATCGGAACCACAACATATTATCTACAAACTCGCTCATCAGGACTAGAGGATTATCCTTGGACATTGGGAAAACATTTACAAGATAGGATACTATTGAGACATTGTTTGCCTGCCGCAAAAGGTTATCCTTTACAGACTGCTGAAGAGAAAACAAAGACTCATTCACCTGAATATGTTCCGCTTGGCGATCGAATAATAATGTTCCATCGTTAGTTAACTTCTCAGTTAAAAGGATCCCGCCAATGGTTTTAGAGTACTCATAAAACAGTTCCTTCCCATCAAACACAAAAGTGTATTCAAACGATACCGGCAAGCCATTGCCTGCATAAGAAAAATTTGAGTAAAGTTGAGGTTGTTTATTTTTAGTAGTAAGATGACTGACAATATCGAACAATGCAAAACCCAAATTTGATTTTCCCGCTCCATTGGGGCCATATATCATCAAGTCTTTAACAACTCCATTCTTGATAGCAAAGGAATTGTATTCATAACCGTTGGGGTCCGAAAGGTCAAGTTCTATTCTCTCTTTAAAACCTCTATAGTTTGTGACAGCAAATTTTGTTAGCATATAATAATATCGTTCAGTATGCAAATTTACAAAAAATTATCCATTATCCGTAATTTTTTTACGGATGCGATTTGTCTCAAATCATTTTAGGCCATCGAAAACGGCACATAATTACTTATAAACTTCCTGCCGCCTGTAGAACAAGTACTGTTTAATTCACGAATATTTCTATCCCAAAATACCCTCCGGCCCTATCAGTTCATACGGACCATCCTTCACCTCCATAATCACCGTGCCGCTCTCCAGGACGCGCACGGTATGCCACTGGCCGATAGGAATGTTCACAGCCACCACCGGGCCATTAGGCCGAAGTTCAATATACTCCGTCACCACGCCAGACTCGTCGTAGAACTCCTCCACCAGCCGCCCCCTCAGGCACACCACCGTCTCAGAAGACTTCATATGCCGATGAATAGGTAGCGGACTCCCCGGTTCAATCGCATTGAGCATCCGCTGCGACTGATCCGCCGAAGAGTTCCGCAGATCATAATTCATCCTCAGCCTTGGCGAAGCCTTCGCCTGCGCCGTCAAATTATCCAACAATGCTTGTGTAATTCTCATAATCAATCGTTTGTCATTCTAAGGAACGCCCCCAACTGCCACAACATCTTATAGTCTCCGCGACAACCATCACAGGGCCTACTCCACATCGTAAAAGAGCCTGATTGCCCCACACCTTTCCCACTATCTCAGAAGGGCCGGGCCGATGCCAGAGCCCGCCTATCGCAGACTCCTCTACAAAGTTAGTAAATCCGGCCTATAAAACGTGCATATATAGCGAGGAATCCATGCAGATGTTGCCCACTCCTCTATTTGATTCCCGGACTTTGATTGAAAGCATCATTCCAGAACATAATGTACAGTAACCATCTGGACAAACTCCCCGGGAACACTGGAGACCTCGTCTTGTAAAAGGAATTTGCGCTTTGCTTTGTAGAAGTTCCAGAATGGTATCTCCAGTTCCAGACGCTTCGAGCAACTTACCTTATGCTCCTGACAGCACTGATCTATTTCCAGAATATGTTCTCGTGTCATCATATGCTTCCGATTTTTGCAAACCTTAGATTTGCAGCGTAGTTCTCTGCACCTAGGTTTGTACGACAAAAGTAGTAAATTTATGCCGATAATAAAAGTTTGACAAAAGGACAATGGAGCCGGGCGGTTCTCAATTTTTTGCAATGGGTAAGACCCGTCTATATTTTTTGCCCCGCCCGGCCCGTTGATCCAGGACCTGAATAAGAATATCCTTAGTAGCAATAAGGTTTGTAGGTGACGGATCGACGGTCCACTGTCCGCTTAAAAAGCAGTGCAAGTTATGAAAAAAATCTATGTCGGCATCGACATCAGCAAAGAAAAGTGTAATCTTTGCTACCGAAGCGGTCTTGATATTGTCCGTGAAGAGGAGTGCCCCAATGATGTGAATGCTCTCAAAAAGACGTTTAAGGCAGCGCTAAAAGTGCTTGGTGCATCATTGGAAGATGTCCTCGTCTGCGCCGAGTACACCGGACGATACATCTACCCTCTGACCGTAGCCTGCCAGGAGTTGGGCATCTTCCTGTGGATGGATGATCCCACCCGCATCAAGAACTCAATGGGGCTTACCCGTGGAAAGAATGACGCCATTGACGCCGCCAGAATCGCCGAATATGCCTACCGCTACAGCGACAAAGCTATCCGTTATCATATACCTGATGCAGCACTGGTCTCCATGAAGAACCTCCTTGCAGACCGCGAGTTCCTCCTTATCGACAAGAAACGGTATCAATCTCAACTCTCCGACCAGAAGAGGTATATGGCTCCTGGAGACTTCAAGCACAAGAACAGTCGATGGAAGAAGGTCATCAAGTCCATTGACGAGCAGATTGCAGCCATCGATGCCGAGATAGAATCGCTTATTGCAGCTGATCCGGTATTGACACATCAGAAGGAACTTCTTGTAAGCATTGACGGCATTGGGGATCGCATCGCCATCAATATGATTGCCATCACCGGAGGCTTCACCCGCTTCCAGAATGCACGGCAGTTCTGCAGCTTTGCCGGACTCACGCCGTACAAGTACGACTCCGGAACGTCAGTCCGCTCAAAGGCCAAGATATCCAAACGTGCTAATCAGACAATGAAAGCACTGCTGCATCTCGCTGCAGTAAGTGCGGCAACACATATGAAGAACAGTGAATACAAAGAGTACTATGAACGAAAAACCAAGGAGGGCAAACATGTTATGTGCGTGCTGAACGTTATACGGGCAAAACTCGTTCACAGGATGTTCTCTGTTATAAAACGAAACACAGAATACACAAAGGAATATAAACCTGCATGTTAAACACGCTCCAGGGGTGGCCGCGCGGCCAGGGGCGGGACGCCCCTATGAGCGCAATATATATATCCACAAACTACACCGCTGAATCGAAGTGATGAACTATATCCTAACTTCTTTCCAAATCATTTGGAAAATCCATAAGAATATATAGCAATTTCTACGCGGATAAGAAAATGAAAAGCATATCGCGTTTTTCCGCGCGTTGTTTCACGTGAATCCCAAAAAACATTTCAAAAAGTTTTTACGTTTGAGGGGGTCCTGTTCCGGAAAAGGGCTTTACCTTTGGCAAAACGCTTGAGATATGGAAAAACTGTTGAAATGGATGGCGATGGTCCCGCTGGTGGCGGGGCTCGCCGCATGTGACGATTTTGGAAAGTTCCCGTCGGCCGACACCCACGGTGAATTACAGTGGGAGATTGACCGGGAGTCAGTTGCCAAGGCCGGGGCGCAGCTCCCTGACATCAACGACTTCCTCCTTACAATCAGAGACAGCAAGGGAATAACGCTCTACGATGGCACCTACGGGGACTCTCCCGCAAAACTAACCGTCCCGGCCGGTAGTTATACCTTATCCATTATCTCGGAAGAGTTCACTTCCCCGGCCTTCGCGCATCCGGTTTACGGAG
>OMQK01000104.1:6009-7882 GCA_900313205.1 uncultured Bacteroidales bacterium
CGCCACGGTCAGCCTCAACTGCACGCTGGTGAACTGCGGGATAAGGCTCAGGATTGCGGCCAACTTCCTCACCAGTTTCCCGGACGGTGTGATGTACGTGAAACAGGGGGGCGCCAAACTCATGTACGCCTACAGGGAGGACAGGATTGCGTATTTCAAGCCCGGGGAGATTGCCGTGGTGCTGTACAACGGGGGAAAGGAGGAAACACTTTTCACCCGCACGCTGGAGGCGCGGCAGATCCTTACCGTGAGCATATCGGCCCCTGGTGAGGCCGATGGAGGGGCGTCGTCAATAAAAGTCACCCTTGACACCAGCAAGACCTGGCTTACGGACAACTGGGTGATAGGCGGGGACAACTCCGGCGGAGGCACCGGCGGCGGTTCCGTCCCGGACGCCTGTTCCGTGGCCGATGCCAAGGGGAAAATCGGCCAGAAAGACGTTTGGGTGTACGGTTATATAGTAGGAGGAGACCTTACTACATCTGCAAGCGGGGAGGTGAAGACTGCGGGTATTACTAAGCAGACCCACCTTGCAATGGCCGACCGCTCCACAATCACGGACAAGACGGCCTGTATTGCCGTTGAGCTGCCGGCCGGAAAGGTCCGTGACGCCCTGAACCTTGTATCCCACCCTGACCTTGTAGGGACCCGCGTTTACGTAAAGGGAGAGATTGTGGAAAAGTACTTTGGAACCGTAGGCCTCAAAGGAACGAGCGACTATGTGATGAAATGACTAGAACTCCCGGTAGAACAGGCGCACAAAAGAAGAGACTATGATTTCCTTTGCGGTCCTTGAAGAGAGCCAGGATTCAAGAGTCCACTCAGTTGCACCTTCCATACGGGCCTCGAAGGCTTTCCTGAAACCGGTGGCGGTTTCACGGTCATAGATGAAACTGTTAACCTCGTTGTTGATGGTGAAACTCCTTACGTCCAGGTTTGTGGCGCCAACAACAGACAGGTAATCATCGGCCACCAATGTTTTGGAGTGGTTGAACTCCCCGTCACTTTCTATGATTCTGACGCCGGCCTCAAGGCATTCCGTGTAATAACCGCGGTTGAACGGGCCCAGGATGGGGGTATCTACATTCCTTGGTAGCATCACCCTCACGTCTACGCCCCTGAGGGCTGCGGTTTTAAGGGCAAGGAGGAAGGATGCCGGGGGCACAAAGTACGGAGTCTGGAAATACACATACTTACGGGCGTTACCAAGGATCCACTCATAGGCCATCTGGGTAGTGGGCCATGGAAAATCCGCTTCATCCGTGACTATCTGGAGCGCCTTGCCACCCTCTAGCGGCCTTACAGGCTGGAAATAATCCCCAAGAGGCTTATCAACACTGCCCCTGCAGCTGATCCATGTATCAAGGAAAGAGGCCTGTAGCCGGGCCACTGCGGGGCCCTCAATCCTGAGGTGGGTGTCGTGCCAGACATTGAAATAATTATCACTGACATTCATCCCGCCGGTATAGGCTATGCGGCCATCTACCACAACTATCTTGCGGTGCTGCTGGCAGTTGAGCCTCATAAGGAAGAGCCGGAGTCCCTGGCGTATGGAAGTATATCTGACAACCTCTATTCCGGCTTCTTCCATTGGCTTCCAGAATTTCCGGGGAATACGCCTTGCCACAAAACTGTTGAGGAGGAAACGGACCTCTACTCCCTGGCGGGCTTTCTCTATGAGAAGGTCACGGACCTCCATTCCTGAGGCATCATTTCCAAAGCGGAAATACTCCAGATGGACGGACTGCCTGGCATTCTTCAGGTCCTGAAGAAGAAGTTCCTTCTTGCGGGCTCCTGAGATTATGACCTCTAGTTTATTACCGGAGTAGAATCTGTTTCCGTCGCCGCAGGCAAGGTTAAGACTGGCAAGGGG
>OMQK01000100.1 GCA_900313205.1 uncultured Bacteroidales bacterium
CTCCCAGGCCAATCTGCACCGCAGCGTCCTCAATGGCGCTGAGAAGAGACCTTCCGGGGTGTGAATAAGTTGCATTGTAGCCGTGGCAGCCAAGTTTTATGGCAATCACGGAGCCAATGGTATTATGAGTGGAATTCATAAAGTGGACGGGCCTCATTGCGGCATCTTCTATGCCCAGGATCCCGTTCAGGAAGAATTCCGAGTTTTCCATGCAGCCATAATCCGTAGCCGTGATAATGGCATCAGGACACTTGATCTGTGCCTTCTCAAGAGCCTTTACAGAGCACCAGAGAGCCCTTTTGAGGAGCCTGCCCATACGGCGTGCCTCCATGGGAGGGATAACCTCCTTGAAGTCAGGGTCTTCCTTCCCAAGGGATACTATGGAGAGTATTTTTACATTACGCATCATAGGCCGACAGGATAATAGAAGAATCATTGCCGCCAAACCCGAAGGCATTGCATAGGATGTGCCTGAGCTCTTTCTGGAGAGGTTCAGTCTGGGGCACTATGCAGGAGGGATCCGGAGTGCTCCAGTTAAGTTGCTGTGGCACAAAACCATTCTCAAGGGCAAGGATGCAGAACACAGCCTTAATGGAGCCCGATGCGCTTGTGGTATGCCCCGTAAAGGATTTTGTGGAAGAAACCGGAGGGAGACTCTCCCCGAAGATACGCCTGATTGCAGCACTTTCCGAGGCATCATTGTTGGGCGTTCCGGTGCCGTGCGCATTGACATAATCTATGGCCGATACATTAAGTCCAGCCATTTCAAGCGCCTTTCTCATAGCAAGGAAAGCGCCCTCCCCGTCAGGAGAAGAAGCAGTCTGGTGGAAAGCGTCGCAAGCATTTCCCCAGCCACTTAGAACCGCAATGGGCTTTACTCCACGCCGGAGCGCACTTTCCTCCGTTTCCAGCACAAGATAGGCCGCTCCCTCGCCAAGATTAAGGCCAGCCCTTGTGGCGTCAAACGGCCTGCAGGGCTCCTTATCCAGGATCATGAGAGAGTTGAAACCGTGGAAATGATAGGCCGACAGACTCTCGCTGCCGCCGCACACCACGCACTGGAACTTACCGCTGCGGATAAGATTTGCCCCGTAAATAATTGCATTTGTGGCCGATGAACAGGCTGTGGAAAGCGTTGTGGCAAACTTTGCCCCGCCAAGGAACTCCACCGCCAAATCCGTTGACGCGCCGCAGCTATGCAGTGCCGACACCTTAGGATAAATCCTCTCCGTAATGTCCATTCCCCCCACGGTTGTCCCGCCGATTACGGGTATCTCGGAGAGACACACGCTTACCGGAGATTTTTTTACGGAGAGAAGCGTGTGTCTCTCCGGATACCCTATTGAGGCGTCTTCAAGCGCTTCCTGGAGCGCCAGGATGGACATAAGCGTGGTCCTGGGCCAGTTGGAGGCCATGGAGAGAGGTACGCCGGCTTTGGTTGCCATCTCCTCATTGGATAGCGGAACCTCCCCTACCGGAAGGCCATCAGGGCCGCCTTTGAGGTACTTCACAGGAGCGATCCCACTGCGGCAGGAGCGCAGAGCCTCCAGGCTCACGGCCTTGCCGCAGCCAAGGGCGCTTACAACGCCGGCACCGGTTATGACAAGCCTTCCTGCCACCTACTTAGTCCTGTTATCGGCAATAAACTGCGCCATTACGGCTACGCTGCGGAAAACCTCCTTGCCTTTTGAAGGGGAATCCAGACGGATACCGTAATTCTTTTCCATGAGCACTATGAGCTCAAGGACGTCAATTGAATCAAGGCCAAGGCCGTCGTCTCCAAAGAGAGGGGCATCATTGTCTATATCCTCCGGAGTCATGCCGTCCAGATTCAGTGAATCAATAATCTTGAGCTTGAGCTCTGTAATCAAATTTTCCATATCTCTTATTTAGTTTCTATCCATGCCATGGCCGTCCATTCAGAGTCTGAGGGACAGTCTATCCAGGCCACAATGGCGTCACGGGTTATCCTGTCCTGAAACGCCTGGCGCACAATGGCGTCAATGAGCGACCGGTCATATTTCTCCAAAACGTATGCCGATGTCTCTCCCTCATACTTATTCCTTATGGAAATCTCTCCGGCAACAATGTTTGGAAGCGTATATACAAAGAGCGCCGGAGAAGGAAAATCCTCCATGCTCTTTGCGTAATTGAGGTCATTTGCAAGGCAGCCGTTACGGCTGAAAACAAGCACTGCGCGGTCCTCGCGGGGGGTGAATCGGCACGGATCATCCTTAACCAGCATCTCCGTAAGGAGGAAGCCCAGCTTAGAGAGGGTGTCCATCTTGAAGAACTTAGGATAATTACCCACCAGTTCCCTGTAGAGAGCGGTAAGGTTGGCGCCGGAAGGGATGCTCACTGCTTTCATAGGGCACCTCCTTTTCTGAAGACCATGGCTCCGTTAACTCCCCCAAAGCCGGAAAGGAGTTTGATGAAGAGTTTCCCTTTTGCGGGCCTTTCCTGAGCCGATACATTAACGGGGTATGTGACTCCCATCTCATGGAAACCCTTAGTGGGGAGCACAATCCCCTTGTCAAATGCGGCCATGGAGACAATTGCCTCAAGTATTCCGGCAGCGCCAAGAGTATGGCCGAAAATGCCTTTAAGGGCATTGACGGGGACGTCTGAAAGCCCGGCGCGGTAAAGCGCAATGGACTCCATTTCGTCGTTATACGGCGTTGCAGTACCGTGTACGCTGATAAATGCGATATCCTCCTTATTAACGCCTTCTATCACATAACGGAGGCATTTGAAGGAGCCTTCTCCGGTTCTAGACGGGCCGGAGATGTGATTGGCATCATTCCGGATCACTCCGTCGGTAATCTCCCAGGGGCCTTCCTGGGCCGATAAGACCATAGCCGCGGCGGCTTCTCCAAGATTTAGCCCCTGGCGGTCCTTGTCGAAGGGACGGCAGGGCTCCGGAGACAGTGCCTTCAGGCAGTCGAATCCGCTGTGAATAAAGTCTGAATGGACCTCTGCGCCTACAACCACAACCTCATCATACTCTCCGCTGCGTATCATCCTCACGCCCTGAAGGAGGGCGGCGATGCCGGAAATGCATGCGTTGGATACAACTATGGGAGAGGCGGTGATGCCAATTGCGTCTGCGATATTACGGGCGCTGGCGGCAAGGGAGATATCGGCCTTACCGATATGTTCTACGTTCCCTTTAGTGGTGGAAAGGACAAGGCCGGTACGCGGCGTTATTTCAATGCCCTGAATGGCCTTCCTTGCTGCCTCTATGGCTATAGTTTCAAAGAATGATGTGCCGGAGAAGCCGCCTTTGTCAAACAAGCGGCCGCTGCGGCCTTCACGCGCCGCAGAAAGTACCTCTTTGACGGTACTTCCAACAGGCGTTACAAGCCCTTTCCCTATGCAATAAACATTTATCACTAAGATGCCTGAGCTGATTTTAATGATGCACTGGCAATGAGCTCTTCCCCCACCCTCACTTCAATGTCCGTCATGGAAACGTTGAAGAAATCCTGAACCAGGTGGACGGTGGTGGTGAGTTCCTCGCCTTGTTTTGGAAGCCTTGTGATGCAGTACTTTTTCACCTGGCCGATATAGCCGATAGATACCGGCAGATTCAGCACGAAGCGCTGGCGGTAGCCGGAGCGGGCGGCGCTTGCCTGGGCCATGTGCTCAAGGAGCCCTGCCGCGCTTAGTTCCTCCCCGTCCATAAGCATATGGCCGGAGCCAACGGTAAGGTGCACCACTGTGACTTCCTCCGTGTAGGACAGGAGTCTGTCCACAAAACGGAAAGGCGGCTGCTGGGGCAGCAGCAGATCCATGTCTATATCTTCAAAAGGCTTCATCTATGCCCAAAAATCGTAAAAATTGTACCATTGGTCCGGCCACTGCCTAACCACGGATTCCACTTCCTTTGCAAATGCCTGTGCAAGTTCTTTTATGCTGCCTCCGGCAACCGGGTGGATAATCACCTTATAACTCTTCAGGCCCGTCTTGACGCAGAAGGCGGCCAGCGCGCTCACTCCCCTTGAATGAACAAGGGTGAAAGGCCCTGCTGGGAAGGAAGCATCGGCCCCAAGAAAACTGCATCTGACGGCCTTGGAAGAGCCAAAAACGCGGTCTGCGGGAAGAGACGCAACCTCACCTTGCGCAAGCGCATTGTTGAGCTTGAAAAGGTGGGACATGTCATCGCTTACCGGGACCATCGTAACGTTACAACCCTCAAACATGCGCTCCCTGTTGGCCATCACGGTGGCGGTTTCTCCGGCGTACACAAGCACGTTCATGTGCTTGGGGCTCAGGAGCGTGTAACCGGCCATCTCATAGTTGCCGATATGGGAACTGAGGATTACAAAGCCGTCCTTACCGCTGCAGTAAAGCTGGTAAAGACCGTTGTCCTCACGCTCCACATTGAACTTCTTGCCGGCATAAGCGGCAAACCTGTCAAGCACCACCATGCCCATATTGAACATATTAAGGTATACGTGGAAGGCGCTTCCAAAGCGGCCGTAGCCCATCCTCTTGCGGAAGAAACGCCAGGATGCGAGGCGCCCCTTGCTGTCAAACAGGATGTAGAAAGGTATTACAAGGGCCATTACGCCGTACAGGAGCCATAATGGCAGTATGCGGTACAGCCTGATGAGAGCTCTCTGCATCCAGGGCGTACCGTCTGTCTTTCCCGTCCAGGCGCTATGCTCCGTATTAGGCAACGTGATCCTGAATGAACTTTGTGAACTGGTCCAGGGTGATGAGCTCCTTGAAATCCTCGGGCTTCATCTTATATCCAAACTGGTCTTCCACCAGTACAACTACGTCCACTACTTCCAGGGAGTCAATCCCAAGGTCTTCCTTGAGGCGTGCGCCGCCTTCAATCTTCTCTTCTTCAATTTCAAGGTCTTCCACAAGGAAGTTTTTAACCTTCTCATTAATCTCTTCGATACTCATAACTACTGTTTGTTTAAGGTTTTACATACAAGAATGCTGTGTCCCTGTCCAAGACCGTCATGGATGGCTTCAACCTCAAGGCCTGCTTCACGCACAAGACGTATCATATCGTCCGAGTGGTACATCTTTGAGTTGCCGTTTGCCATAGCCGTGAAATAGAGGCTGGTCATAGTAAGGCAGAAGGATGCCGGCTCATATTTCTGACGGTCCCAGAAAGTTTCCATGACAAGGAGCCTTGCCCCCGGCTTCATAATCTTCCTTGCGCGGCTTAGGATAGAGACAATCTCATCCTCAGCAAAGCAGTCCAGGAACTGGCTCATCCAGATAATGTCCGGATTTACGTCCGTGGGGAATTCATTACTCCTGTCAAGAAGATTCATGGGCCTGGCATCTATCCTTTCCTCCCCGGGCATCCCGGCTACTGCCTTTCTCATGAGGGCTATCTGCTGAGGAAGGTCCACTATGGTAACCTTCACGTCCTCATTATATGCCACTGCGCGCTGGGCAAAGCGGCCGGTATTGCCTCCTACGTCCATTATCTTCAGAGGCTTGAATGAGAAGATTAATTCCAGGGCCTGCAGGAAAGAATGGTCTGAGTAGAAGTGATCAAAACCAAACCAGCTCTTCTGAACCTGCGGTGGCAGTGATGACAGGCCCTCATATATTGTGGGCCAGGGACCAAAGTGGTCAAGACCAGCAGGACGGCCTTCCTTCAGGGCTTCCTCAAGGTGGAAGAAGCCTTCATAATTGACATCGTGATTGAAGTCGATGTTTACGCGTGTGGAAGGGTCTGTAAGGAGGAACCATCCGGTTTTGGTGATACTGTACCTGTCAGTTGCAGTGTCAATGATAACCGTGCCGATAGAAAGGGATGCTTCAAGGAGAACCTTGGCAGCATACATGCTTATGCCGGCCTTCCCTGCCACCTCTTCAAGAGTTAAAGGATTGTCCCTCAGTGCCTCCAGAATGCCAAACTTCAACATAAGGCGGCTTGCCTGGAATACTATGGGACCAAATGCGATGAACTGGGCGAGCCTTTGGGCATCGCGGGCAGGAAGGTTATCTTTGGTGTAAGCCTTCTCTATGTTGGGAAACAGATTCATTCTTTATTTAAAGTTTGCAAATTTACTGAAAAAATTGCGTAAATTTGTACGTTTGAAAACGAAAGAACTTAAAAACAACAAATAAAATGGAAAAGGGTCCTATTTCACAGTTTATTACCCAATAAATCAATACAAGCTTGCACCATGAACGGATAAAACTTATTATTTTTCATATCAGAATAAGTTAACCATTCTTTAGTATTTTCATCTTTAAATGATTTTTCAATATAATCAGTCAATT